>NZ_JBBMMD010000005.1:0-74913 GCF_037844525.1 Tepidibacter sp. Z1-5
ATTACACATTGCGTTAGCAATAAGGTTTGCAAGTTTAGTTACGGTCGGAATATCTACAATTATTTCATTGAAAGTACGCTTTACAAATCCTTTTACATTTCCTACACCTATATTTTTTAGTTGGGTATCTTTTAATAATGTTTCTTTAAATAATACAATAAGATTATGAGTTATAAAAACCATCCACAGAAAAGCATATATTCCATAAAACTTAGTAGTTCTAAGGTTTCTAATGTGATAAGGTGAGAGTATTTGAACTATTATAATCCTATTCCTAACAGTGTTTGGAATCTNAATAACCCACAGACCCTAAAAAAATAACCCAGATTTCGTTTGTACGAAATCTAGGTAGCTAACATTTAAATGAGCGTCATTTTTAAGTTTGGCTAACTTATAGTTTTGAATCCGTGGATAACATTAATGAAAGAACTATACTTGCAACTATTTTTAAGCAACAGAGTCGTGAGACTTGTTGGCGACATGAATCACCGCGTTAGCGAGTAGACGAATTTTTTATATTCATTTCTTTTAAAACTTCACCTGTCGTTAAATCTACAAGTTTTATTAAATTATCTTCTAGTATAGCTATTGAATGAGTACCATCCTTAGGAAGTGAGGTACTTCCTGGATTAAGAACTATTAAATCTCCATCCTTGTAAAGTTCTTTTACGTGTGTGTGACCAGATATTAATATATCCGCATTATATTCTTTTGCCATCTTTATTATATCTTCTTTTGATTTTCTATAGCCGTGGCATATAAGCACACTTAAATCACCAAGCTTAGTAAATACAAAAGGTGTCTGAATAGGATGACTTATAACCATTTGGTCAACATCAGAATCACAATTTCCGCTTGCAAATATTAAGTTATTTAAAGAATTTATTTTAACTGCTAATTCTTTTGGATTATATCCATCGGGAAGTGGGTTTCTAGGACCATGATATAGTACATCTCCTGCGTGAAGAATATACTCGCAGTCATTTAAATAAGATAAAGCCTTATCAAAATAAGTTAAGCTTCCATGAGTATCACTTATTATTCCTAATTTCATATGTATTACCTCCTAAATTTAAGACGATTATAAATTCCTATTCATTATAAGAATTTTTCTGACACCTTACTCCAAAATTCATAATTTTTAAATCTAAGTAATTTTATTTTAATATCAGAAGATTTTATTATAATTTTAGTGGTTTCGCTATATTTATGTTCAACACCATCGTGTACTATCAAAACATAATTTTCAAATCTATACTCTGGGGTTATATCAACTACAGAATGCTGAGATAGTATAATACTAGATGTAAAAGATCTATAAGCATTAGTGTTGATAGGAGATAGCGGTGTTATTTGAATTAATTTCAAACTAGGGTCTACTATGCTTCCACCAGAGGAATAATTGTATGCAGTAGAACCAGTTGGAGTCGATACTATTACTCCATCTCCACTAAATTTTTCTATAAAATTATTATTTACACTTAAATTTAAGTGTATAGTTCTTGATAGATTATTTTTTATAACTATTTCATTTATTGCAAATGATTCAATACATCTATTTTTTGTATATATATAAGATTTTATAGGGTTTATTTCTTGTATATAATAATCATTTTTTATGTAAGAGTCTATAAAATCATCTATTTCACATGGATGTATTTCCTGAAAAAATCCTAAATGTCCGGTATTTATACCTATAATAGGTATAGATGTAAAGTTATATTCGTGAACTGTTCTTAAAAAAGAACCATCCCCACCTATGCACACTATAAGATCTACCTTTGAAGTTAATTTGTCTGTAACTTCAAACCCCTTAGATTCTAATTTTGATTTTAATATTTTGGCAGTTTCCTGAGAGATGACGGATAAATTAGCAGTTATATTTATAATTTTTTTCATATAAAATCTCCCTTTCGTTAACCCTAAACATATTATAACACAATTACATTAATCTAATAACTTGCCTATTAAAAATATAAATAATATAATACTTTTATTGACTATTATATTAGGAGGGAATAATTTGCTGGATAAAAAAAATCAAAGGTACAACTTGATATCATATCAAGTACAAGATAAACAACTTACATTAAAAAAGGTTTTGTTAGATAAATTGAATATGTCTGTTAGATTCATAAACAAGATGAAAAAAGATAGAAATATATTAGTTAATTCAAAATATCAAACTCTTTCATATGAAACTAAAATAGGCGATTTAATAGAAGTTAAAATAGATGAAGAAAGTAATCATTTTGAACCTCAAAATTTAGATACACAAGTACTTTATGAAGACTTTGATATTATGATGATAGATAAGCCTCCGTATATGGTTGTACATCCTACAAAGAGTCATCCAGATAAAACTATTGCAAATGGAATTATGTTTTACTTAAAGGATAACAAAGAAAATCCTAGAATAAGATTTGTAAACAGACTAGATATGAATACATCTGGTTTATTAATAGTTGCAAAAAATGCATATGCACATCATTTATTGTCTCAAGATATGAATGAAAATAAGGTTACTAAAAAATATATAGCAATAGTAAAAGGTGTAATAGAAGAAGACTTTGGAACTATAGATCAGCCTATATATAGAGAATCAGAAGATAGTATAAAAAGAATAGTAGATGAAAGAGGTCAAAAGTCCGTATCACATTTTAAGGTTATAGAGAGATTAAAAGATGCTACAATAGTAGAAGTATTACTTGAAACGGGAAGAACTCATCAAATAAGAGTACACTTAAGTCATTTGGGATATGGAATAATAGGGGATGAACTTTATGGATATGTTGATGAGAGCTTAATAAAAAGACAAGCTCTTCATGCATATGAATTAGAATTCAGTCAACCTAGAACTAAAGAAAAGCTTAATTTTAAGGCTGATATTCCAACAGATATGAAAGAATTGATAGATAAGTTAAAGGGGGAAAAATAATGATAATACACAAGTTTATAATACATGTATTAGATAAAAATTCTGATATGCCAGTTTTAAATGATTTTGAAGGAATAATGACAAAGGAAATAGAAGACCTTTTACAAAAACACACTAAAAAGGTATTAAGAGATGATGATTTAAAAAAAGCTACATTCAACGAAAATGAGAATTTATTAAAAGATTTATGTGAAAAAATAATATATGACAGTAATACATTCGTAGATAACTCAAAGGAAATTGCACAATATATATTCGATAAAATGAAGACAGACTCATCTACGGAATCATGTGATTTAGCTATATGCTTATATTCTATAAAAGAAGATACTTATGTTGAAATACTTCCTCTTGAATACAAAAAGTCATATACTCACTCAATAGAGGTAGTAGAAGAGAGGTTAAAGATAAATTTAGTTCCGCATGAAGTAGGTCTTTTAAGTTCTTCTCAGAAGATAAAAACTGCTGCAATAGTAGGATTAAGTGGAGTTAATGATGAATATCATTTAGAAATTTTAGATAAAAAAGCTGCAAAATCAGCTTATAAGGATGAAAGCTTCTTTGTAAAAAAATTATTCGAATGTAGTGTTATCTTTGATGATAAAGATAAAACTAAAATATTCAGAGATTCAACTGAAAAATGGATAGCAAATAGTTTTTATGACGATATAGAAACAGCGAGAGTTATGAGAGAAAACGTGCTTTATACATTGAAAGAAAAAGAAGAAGTTGATATAGACGAATTCATAGAAAAAACAGTAGAAGATGATGATTTAAAGTATGGATTTAAAGAGCAGATGTTTGAAGATGGTATAGAAGAAAGTAACTTTACAATAGATAAAAAATGGGTTGAGAAAAAACTTAAAAAGAAGAGTATAAAAACAGACACTGGATTTGAGATAAAGGGCAGTATGGATGAATTTGATGATGCTCTTAAATATCAAATGAAGAAAAATCCTGATGGAAGCGTTGATATAGTTATAAAGAACGTAAAGTTTTATGAGGAAAAATAAAAATATTTTTAAAAGTGCACTTATAGATATTTAGAGTGTAGATCAAAATAATGCTCATTGAAATACCGCTACATAGTCAATATTTTAATTAAACTAAAGATTGTGCCTTATTGAATATCCTAAAAGTTATAAACTCCCGTTGGTCACACAAAGAACTTTCTTAACGGATATTCAAACGCCACAATCTAAGTTTGACAGTAAAATATTAACAAAAAAGTAGCTCATTTCAACGAGCATCATTTTTAATGTGTATTTTCTGAGATAGAGTAGATTCAAAATTAACTACATCAATAAATTGTTGTAACCTTCAATAAATATCTTTATAGCAAAATATAAAAATAAGATGGAAGATAATACAGAACAACTACGCATTAACTTTAAACCTATATGTCTAGACCCTCTAGAAGATAAAAAAGCAATGAATGTAGACCAAATTTCAGAAGCAACAAAAAATCCTATGAAAAATAATGAAATAGAACTTTTTCCATTCGTATTCGTAGAAGCAATTACACTTCCTCCAATTGTAGCGAACCATAAAATAGAAGAGGGAGAAGCTAAAGCTAAAGCTATTCCATATAAAAAATCCTTAGTGCTTGCAACGGAAATATTTTCTTTATTTTCAATTAGTTCATTTATTTCTTTTGGTTTTATTACCAGTCTAATCATATTAAAACACATATATAAAAGAATTAGAGTCCCACCAATCCAGAAAAACCATCTAAAGAAAATATTATCTAATACTATTGAGAGTCCGAATAAGGAAAGAACTGCGTAAATCATATCTCCAACCCCTGCGCCTAATCCAATAAACAGTGCTGGAACAAATCCCCTTTCTATACCATTTTTGATTGTAGCTACATTCACTATCCCTAGATCTAAGCATAAAGAAAGTGAAAGTAAAAAACCTGTTATAAAAATTGACATATTAATCCCCTTTCTAAAAATTGATAACTGAAACTGCTTATATTATAATAGAAAAAGGATGATTTTTCCTTTATGATTGATACTATTTTTAAGGTGAAGTCATTTCAAATAAAACGAAAAAGGGAGTAATTTATATCAAATGAAAATAGACAATACAGATATCAAAATTTTAATGGAACTTCAAACCGATAGTCGCTTATCTATTAGAGAATTATCTAAAAGAGTGAATCTATCTCCTCCTTCAGTAACAGAAAGAATAAGAAAATTAGAAGATAGAGGAATAATTGAAGGGTACACTATAAAAATAAATAAGAAGGCTTTGGGTTTATCTATACAGTGTATTATTCAAATTGATCTTCGAAATAATAAATTCGAAAAGTTTAAAGAATTGATTTATAATCATCCGCGTGTAGTTTTTTGCTATAGGATAGCTGGTCCATCTTGTGTACTTGTAAAGCTAAGTGTAGAATCTATTTCAGAAATTGAAGAGTTCGTTGACTTCATTTCAGCTTTAGACTCTACTACATCTACTCATATTATATTTTCAGAAGTTCCTATAAATGAAAGTGTGGGGAAATTTTTTTCTGATTTTTAAATACTTTAATACTTTTTAAGAGAGTTTGTAAAAGTGGGTTTGATAAATTTAATAAAACTAAAACTATCTATAAAAATATAGTTGCATTTACGGTATTTTTATAGATAGTTTTTGATTACCCACATAACTCCCAAAGGAGCTACGATTTTATTTTATAATTTATAAAATTAATGTATTAAAGTGAAGTCAATATTTTTATCCAGTTATAAAATAACAAATTAGAATGACCTCTCCATTTGACAATAGGATTATTATTTGGATTATCATCTAAAAAATAGTTTCTAGGAATTTGTACATCTATATTTTTATCAATATCTCTTTTGTACTCATTATATAAAGTATAAGAATCATACTCAGAATGACCAGTTACGAATATATTTTTAAAATCCTTAGACTTTATTATATATATTCCAGCCTCATCTGATTCGGATAATATTTCAAGATCATCTAAATCTTCAACATCCTCCTTTTTTGTGTATGAGTACCTAGAATGTGGAGCAAAAAATTCATCATCAAATCCATTTAATAATTTTGAATATGAATTATTTGACTTATGAGAAAAAACACCAAAAACTTTTTCATCTAAACTGTATTTCTTAATTCCATAATGATGGTAAAGTCCTGCTTGGGCTGCCCAGCATATATGAAAGGTAGATTTTATATTTTTATATGAATAATCCATTATATTTTTAAACTCATTCCAATATGCAACATCTTCAAAATCTAAATGTTCAACTGGAGCTCCAGTTATAATCATACCATCAAAGTATTCATCTTTTATTTCATCAAAAGTTTTATAAAACATATCTAAATGTTCTTTAGAAGTGTTTTTAGATATGTATGTTTTAGTTGTTAAAAAAGTTATTTCTATATAGTGATTACTAAATCCAAGGACACGAAGAAGTTGAATTTCAGTTTCTAATTTTGTAGGCATTAAATTTAAAATAAGTATTTTTAACGGTTTTATATGTTTATTAAATTTATACTTATTTATTAAACATATACCTTCATAAGTTAAAATATTGTATAAAGAAGTATTTTGTGGTATTAAAAGAGGCATTTTATATCACTCCTCTAGGCACTTAAAACCATTAAAGAATTTATTGTATTAACTTCTTCTAACTTAAGTAATTTGTCTAATATTTCATTTATATATTTTTCGTATTCAGATTTAACTACTACAAGAATTTGACTAGTTTTTTTATTGATTTCCAAATCTATATTTTTGAAATGTTCAGTTAATTCAGCTAGGATTTTATGTGAGTTTTTATAGTTGATTTTTATATACCAATCACATTTTTCACTAGAGTTATTTTTAATCAGAGCTTTTTCATAGTTAAATAAGAAAGAATCTTTTTTATTTTGAATACAGTCTATTATATCTGAGTATATTGCTGTAGCAGTTGGAAGTTTTCCAGCACCTTTTCCTGTAAATATAAGTTTTCCCACACTATCCCCTTCTACTATAATAGAGTTATATTCATCATCTATTTTTGCAAATTCAGAATCTTTATTTACTATAACAGGTCTAACACTTGCATAAACTTTATCATTTTTGAAATTACTTATGCCTAAAAGCTTAATAACTCCTCCTAACTCATTTGCTTTTTTTATATCCGTCTCAGTTATATTATAAATTCCTTCAACCTTAAAATCTTCCCAATAAACTTTCTTTTCATAAGCTATAGTAGAAAGAATCGAAAGTTTTCTTGCACTGTCGTATCCATTAATATCAGAAGAAGGATCAGCTTCTGCAAATCCAAGATTCTGAGCTGTTTTTAAAGCATTAGAGTAAGAAGTTTTTTCTTTATTCATTTTTGTTAAAATGAAATTTGTGGTTCCGTTTAGTATGCCTTTTATACTTTTGATTTCATTACTTACTAAGTAGTTTTTGATATTTTTAACTATAGGTATACCTCCACCAACACTTGCTTCAAAATAAAGTTTTACATTATTTTCGTAAGCAATTTCTAAAAGTTCTTCTCCATGTCTTGAAATTAAATCTTTGTTTGCTGTGATAACGTGTTTTTTATTTCTTAAAGATTGTTTTATATATTCATAAGCTGGGGTTATTCCACCAATTAGCTCTATAACTATATCTATGTTTTCATCAAAAACATCTTCAATTTTATTTGTTATAATACTATGATTTTTATCATCCTTATGCTTATCTAGATTCTTAACCAAAATTTTTGATAGTTTTATATTATTATTGTTTTTATTAATAAGCTCACAAACACCAGAGCCTACAACTCCATTTCCTAAAACAGCTACTGAAATCATTAACATCACCTCGAATTATATATTGTTTAAAGCATTATCAAAATCTTTTATTATATCATCTATACTTTCAATTCCAACTGAGACTCTAATCAAATCAGGTGTAACGCCTGCATTCAATTGATCTTTCTCACTTAGTTGACGATGAGTTGTACTAGCTGGGTGAAGTACACTAGTTCTAGTATCTGCAAGATGAATTACTAGTGCAGAAAGTTGTAAATTCTTCACAAAAGATTTGGCATCATCAATTCCACCTTCAATACCAAAGGTTAGAATTCCGCTTGCTCCTTTTTTAAGATATTTTTTTGCATTATCATAAGTTTTACTATTTTTAAGATAAGGATAGTTAACCCATTTTACCTTTTCGTGTTTTTCTAAAAAGTTAGCCAATTTTAATGCATTTTCACTATGTCTTTGCATTCTAAGGTGAAGTGTTTCAACTCCAAGATTAAATAGAAAAGAGTTGAAAGGACTTAAACAAGTTCCAAAATCTCTAAGCAGTTGAACTCTAAGTTTGGTTATATAAGATAGATTATTAAATTTCTCTACATAACTAATTCCGTTATAGGTTGGATCGGGTGATACGAATTCATCGAATTTTCCGCTACTCCAATCGAAATTTCCACCATCTACAATAACCCCTCCAACACTAGAAGCATGACCATCTATATATTTAGTAGCTGAATGAACTACTATATTAGCACCAAGCTCAAGGGGCTTCAAAAGGTATGGTGTAATTAGAGTATTATCTACAATAAAAGGAACTTTTATTTCTCTAGCTATTTGGGAAAATTTATCAAAATCTAGAATGTTAAGTCCGGGATTTCCGATGCTTTCACCAAAAACTAATTTAGTATTTTCTTTTGCATATTTTAATATTGCTTCTTTAGGTAAATCAGGATCAATAAATGTAACTTCTATTCCAAATTTTTTAAGTGTTGAAGAAATAAGAGTAAATGTACCGCCGTATAAAGTAGATGAAGCTAAAATATGATCTCCATTTGTACATATATTTAAAATAGCTAAAGCTGTAGCACTTTGACCAGATGATACAGCTACTGCGCCAGAACCACCTTCTAAAAGAGCTATTTTTTCTTCAAAAGCAGCAACCGTTGGATTACTTATTCTAGAATACATATGACCATTTTCCTTTAAGTCAAATAAAGCTGCAACATGATCTGGGTCTTCATATTTGTATGTTGTACTTTGTATTATAGGTAGTATCCTAGGTTCTCCTGGTTTTGGATTATATCCTCCTTGTACACAGAGTGTTTCAAAATTCAAATTACTTTTTTTCATTTTTAGTCCTCCTTTTAAAATTTTAATTTTAAAATGAGAAGAATAAAAAAAACAACCATTTCTATAGTCTTTGAGAAATGGTTGTTAGATTACAATAGTTATATATAACTACTTTATTCCCTCATCTCTCAGTAATATTACTGCAGGAATTAGCACATTTCTAGTAAATACTAGCTGTTGCTGGGCTTCATAGGGCCTGATCCCTCCGCCACTCTTGATAAGAGTTACTTAAAATTATTTAATTTTTTTAATTTAAAATCAATTCTAATGGAAATTTTCTAAGATGTCAATATAAAAAATAAATTTTTTAAAAATATTTATGATTGAATCAACTTGAAAAAAGACTGCTAACAATATTTTGTTAACAGTCTGAATAGTGCTCATTTTAATAAACTTTATTTCAAAATTCAAAAAAATAAGAGGAAGAAATTCCCCTTATCTTTTTTATTTATTATTTTCGATATAAGTACATATATCTCCTATGTTTTTGAAATTTTCAGCTTGCTCATCTGGAATTTCAATATCGAATTCATCCTCAAGAGCCATCATTATTTCAACAGCATCAAGAGAATCAGCTTCTAAATCAGCGACTAAAGAAGTTGATGGTGTTATAGAATCTATATCATCTACACCTAATTGATCTGCTATTATCTCTTTTATTTTTTCAAACATATTACTTACCTCCTAAAACATAATAAACTAATATTTTTAATAGTAGTTTATTACATGTTCAAAAATATTTCAATATATTTTTTTTGAGCTAAGCTAAATAACTGTAATAACTTGTACAAATATGAATATAAATATAATGAAAGTAATACTAAGGAGGAAATATATGAGAAAATTTACAGCTATATTTATATTGTACGTACTGTTTTTTTGCATGAATTTAAATATCTATCAGAATAAGTTAATGAATGACGTTAAAAATATAAATCCATATATAAGAGAGGTTAATTTTATAGTTGAAGATTTTAATAATAATCGTATTAAGCAGAATAATATAGGGGAATACGTAAAAAGAATAGACAATATAAAAAATGGCCTATCAAGTATTGAAAATAATAAATATATTGAAGCCTATATTGACTATAAAATGGTTTCCTTAGAAAAATTAAAAACAGCTATAAACAATAGATTCAATAATAAAGAAAAACTAAAACAAAATATAAATTATTATAATACATACAATAGATTGTCCCAAGATGAAATACAAAAAAAATTAAAAAAAACTCTTATAAGAGTAACAAAATTAGATGAAACCTCATAACATAAAGAAGAAGGAAATAACCTTTAATATTAATTTATGGGAGGTAATAGAATGAGTGAAAATAGTGGAAATTTATTTAGAGGCGGATTTGGAAATTTATTTGGCTGTGGCCACGATGACGATTGTGGATTTATATGGATACTATTATTACTAGTATTATTCTGCTGTTGCGATTTTGATTTTTGTGGTGATGACAATAACTTCTTATTCATAATACTAATCGGTATCATATTACTTTGCTGTTGTGATGGCGGATTTGGATGCTAAAAAGCTAGTTTTTACTAGCTTTTTTTCTTTTTTTGAGCAACGGATTCTGTTAGCACTCGTTGGCGACATTATTAATGCGTTAGCATGAAGCGGATTTTGATAAACAAAAACAAAATTTTCACATATATGCATTAACCAAATTAACCCAAAGTACATAGTATATAGAAGAAGGTATAACCTTCAAAAAAATAAGGAGGTTAGATTATGGGTTGTTTTAAAGATTTTGATTGTTGGTGGATTATAGCTTTATTTGTTTTATTCATATTCTTCCAAGATTGTATAGATGATCTGGATATATGTGATTGGATTCCGTTCTTAATATTAATATTAATATTATGTGCTTATGGCGATTGTGGAGGACATCACGGCTGCTAGGCGCTAATTAAACATTTGACATAATAAACATGCTATCGTAGTTATAAAAAAGGAGGTAAGATTATGGGTTGTTTTAAAAATTTTGATTGTTGGTGGATTATAGCTTTATTTTTCATATTCTTAATATTCCAAGAATGTATAGATGATCTTGATATATGTGATTGGATCCCATTCTTAATATTGATATTAATAATTTGTTCTTGTAACGAATTTGATTGTCACTAATATTTAAATCAACTATAATAACAAATCAATAGCTAAAAACATAGTATATATCAAGAAGGAAAATCTTTTAAAATTATAAGGAGGTAAGATTATGGGTTGTTTTAAGGACTTTGATTGTTGGTGGATTATAGCTTTATTTTTCTTATTCTTAATATTCCAAGATTGTATAGAAGATATAGATATATGTGATTGGATCCCATTCTTAATATTAATATTAATAATTTGTGCATGTAATGAATTTGATTGTCATTAATATTAAAAATATAAGTAAAGAGCTAGACTAAAATCTAGCTCTTTGTTTTTTATATAAATAAGTGATATAATTAATATTTAATAAATATAGAGAATATAAACTTTAAATAAGGAAAAAATTAAAAGTATGAGAGGAAGTGATACAATGATTACTATAAAGGATGTAGCTAAAAGAGCAGGAGTTTCTATATCGACAGTTTCAAGGGTAATCAACAATTCGAAGCCTGTAAGTAATGAAATAAGACAAAGGGTATTAAAAATAATAGAAGAAACAGGATATGTTCCAAATCCTCTAGCTAGAAGCTTAGTAACTAAGAAAAGCCAATTAATAGGAGTAATAGTTCCTGATATATCTGATTTTTTTATGGGAGAGCTACTTAATGGAATAGAAGAAGTGGGTAAGATATATAATTATGATATCATTTTATGTAATAGCTATGGAGAACCTGATGAAGAATTAAAATATATTAATCTTTTAAGATCAAAGCAGGTGGCAGGTATAATATTTGTATCATGGAAGATGAATCAAAATCATGTAGATGTAATAGAAAAAGCAAAGATACCGGCTGTATACATAAGCAAGAATGCAAGTGAATTTGATGTTTACTCTGTAAGTATTGACAATTTTGAAGCATCTTATGATATGACAAAATACTTAATAGAAAATGGAAACAAAAAAATAGCATTTATGAAATCATCTGCACAAGACAACATAATGGATTCAGATAGATATAGAGGATATAAAAAAGCGTTAAAAGAAGCAGATATAGAAATTGATGAAACGCTTATAAAAGAAGGCGATGATACTAGTGAATCTGGATATTATCTTATGAGTGAGATTCTTGAGTCCAAGAATATACCAGATGCAGTATTTGCATCTCGTGATGAAATCGCAGTAGGGGTTATAAACTGTATATTAGATGCTGGATATAAAGTACCTGAGGATATATCTGTATCGGGATATAATGACATCAAATTAGCATCTCTATACAGACCATCTCTGACTACTATTAAGCAGCCTATATATGATATGGGAGCTGTATCTATTAGAATGATAGTTAAGATGATAAATGATGAGGCTTTAGAAAATAAAAACACACTTCTTCCTTATAGTCTTGTAGAAAGACAGAGTGTACTTAAAAAGTAGGTTATATAACCTACTTTTTTTTGTACACTTTTTCTAAGTTAACCATTGATACAGTGGCTGTTATTGTTCCTACTATAGAACAAATCAAAAGTAGAATTTCCATAATACCACCTCTGTATATATTATACAATAAATGTATTTATTTTGCAAAGTAAATCAAATATCTAAAATTAATCATTTAGTGTCGAATAGAAGGTTGAGTAAAATATATTACTGTACTCAAATAAAGTAATACAGTGAAATGTACAGTTTCACGTAAAATGTAAAAAAAAAGTGAATTTGCAAAATTATCCAAAAATATAAAGGGAAAACGATTGTAAATATAGAATCAATTATAAACAAAATGAATTTTTAGACAATTCCAAAAAGGGGGTATAGTTTTGAATAAGGTATACATAGATGGGAAGAGTTTAACTATTGAAGATGTTGCTAATGTAGCTAGAAATGACTATAAGGTGGAACTTACTAAAGAGTCACAGGAAAAAGTTATAAAAGCTAGAAATATAGTAGATAAGTTTGTTGATGAGGAAAAGATAGTTTATGGAATAACTACTGGATTTGGGAAGTTTTCTGATGTTGTTATAACTAAGGAAGAAACAAAGACATTACAAAGAAACCTAATAATTAGCCATTCTTGTGGAGTAGGAGAATGCTTTGAAGAGGAAATTTCAAGAACTATAATGCTTCTTAGAATAAACAATCTAGCTAAGGGATATTCAGGTATAAGGCTAGAAACCTTAAATACTCTTATCAAAATGTTAAATGAGGGTGTTCACCCATTAATACCACAAAAGGGATCACTTGGTGCATCAGGGGATTTAGCACCACTTTCTCATATGGTTTTAGTTATGATCGGTGAAGGAGAAGCTATTTACAAAGGTGAAAAAATGAGTGGAATAGAGGCTTTAAAGAAAGCTGATATAGAACCTATAGAACTTACATCAAAAGAAGGACTTGCACTTATAAATGGAACTCAGGTAATGACTGCTGTTGGTGCATTAACTGTATATGATTCAGTTAATTTATTAAAGACTGCAGATGTCGCTGCATCACTTACTATGGAAGCTTTAAATGGAATAGTTACTGCTTTTGATAAAAAAGTACATGAAGTTAGAGCTCATAAAGGTCAAATGGATGCAGCTAAAAATATTTTAAATATACTAAATAATAGCAATATGACTACAACCCAAGGAGAAATTAGAGTTCAAGATGCATATACATTAAGATGTACTCCTCAGATTCATGGAGCTAGTAAGGATGCAATTGATTATATAAAGAAAAAGGTAGAAATTGAAATAAATGCTGCAACTGATAATCCTCTTATATTCCCAGATACAGAAGAGGTTATATCAGGAGGAAACTTCCACGGACAGCCTATGGCTTTAAGTTTTGACTTTTTAGCTATAGCCTTAGCAGAGATTGCTAATGTATCTGAGAGAAGACTTGAAAGACTTGTAAATCCTGCACTAGGAGGACTTCCTGCATTTTTAACTAAAAAAGGAGGATTAAACTCAGGATTTATGATAGTACAATATTCTGCGGCTTCACTTGTTTCTGAAAATAAGGTATTAGCGCATCCAGCAAGTGTTGATTCTATACCATCATCAGCAAATCAAGAGGATCATGTATCTATGGGTACTATAGCTGCTAGAAAAGCTAGAGAAATAATGGGAAATGTAAGAAAGGTACTTGCTATGGAAATGCTAGGAGCGGTACAGGGAATAGATCTTAATAAGAATAAAGGTCTTGGAATTGGAACTAGTATAGCATATGAACTTATAAGAGAAAAGACTAAGACTATAGAAGAAGATATAATAATGTATAAAGAAATAAATAAATGTGAAGATTTAATAATTTCAAATATAATAGTTGATAAAATAGAAGAAACGATAGGAAAACTTAATTAAGATATTTAATAAAAATAATAAATGGTATAGTTTATAAACTATGCCATTTATTATATAGCTAATATAAAGTGAAATGCCTAAAATACAATTAATAAAAAGAGGGTTATAGTTTATGGATATTATAAATATAAAATTTTTTAATAATCATAGTGTATCTAAAAATAATGATATTATTTGCTTTCCTTATAAAAAAACGGAAGCACTCTTTTATTATTTAGCAATAAACAAAGAAGCTAGCCGAGATGAGCTGGTCAATCTTTTGTGGGAGGATTCAAAGGAAAGTACTGCAAAGAAAAATCTTAGAAATGCAATGTATCAAATAAGAAAGATATTTGATATGGATATAATAATATCTCCTAAAAAAAGTACTGTTAGTATAAACACACAGATACATATAAAAACAGATTTAAATGATTTTTTAAATAAAGAAGATGTATATTTTGAAAATGGAAAATGTGAATTTTTAAAAGGCCTTATATTAAAAAATAATGAAAATTTTAATTGGTGGATAAATAATAAACGACAAGAATATAAGGATATGAATATAGATAAATTATATAATAAAACTAAATTATTGATGAAAAAAAGAAAGTACGAAGAAGCTTTGGTATATGCAAAAGCATTTATGAGTGAGGATGAATTTGATGAAAGAGCATACAGAGCTTTGATGAATATATATTATAATAAAGGGTCTTTTTATAAGGCAATAAATTTATATTATAAGTTAGAAAAAATGTTAGATATAGAGCTTGGAATAAAACCAGATGATAAAACATATCAGTTGTATAAAAAGATAATAAATGAAAAAAATATAAGCCAAATAGAATTTAAAAAGCAGAGCTTATTTTATTATAGAGATGAAGAAATGAAATGTATGATGGATAATTATAATAAATTCATAAAAGGTATAAATTCAAAATCAATACTTATAACGGGCGAATTTGGAATAGGAAAAACAAAACTTAAAAATGAGTTTATAAATAATATTAACAAAAAAGATTCGTATATTATAGATATAACTTGTTATGAAGGAGAAAGAGAAAGCTTATTAAAGTCATGGAATGATATACTTATAAATTTAAACAAGATAATAAAAGACCAAAATATAAATATACCGAAATCTTGGAAAAAAAATATAAACACTATATTTTCTGTGTTTGATATAAACTATGACAATGATGAAAAAGTAGATTTATTAAAACTTGAATTAATAAAAAATACTATTATTAACATAGTTGAGAAAGTATCTGCATACAAAAAAATTGTTATATTAGTAGATGATATACATTGGATGGATAAAACGAGTATAAATTTATTAAAGGGACTGCTTATAAGGCAAGAAAATATAAATTTGATAGCAACTGCTCGAACTTCTTATGAACAAAATATAGACAAATTTAAAAATTTTATGTTTATAAACGATAAACTGATAAATATAAAGCTTAAAAGATTTGATCAAAGACAGGTATATGAGATATCTAAATTAAAAATTTTAAAATATAAATTTAATAAAAGAATATCGGATAAAATATACAAAGAAAGTGAAGGGAATATATTCTTTGTAAATGAAATTATTGATAATATAAACAATCAAAATAAGAATAAAATATCGGATAAAGGTACCCAGATGATAAAGAGTGTTCTAATAGACTTATCTTGTGAAGCAGTTAAAATACTAGACATAGCATCTGTATTTTTAGAAGGTTTTAATATAAATATATTAAATGCTATAACTGGAAAGTCAGAGTTAGAGTTAATAGATTATTTAGATGAATTAGAAAGAAAAAATATTATTAAAGAAGATTTAGAAAGTACTAAAAATAGATATGTATTCACCCATAATAAACTCAGAAAATATATATTCAACAAGCAGAGTAATACAAAAAAAAGAATTATTTATGAAAAGATAGAATATATATTTAATAAGAATTCAGATAATATTAAGCACGATATATTATTTTCTAAGTTTAAAGGATTTAATTTTAATATAAAACCTATAAAGGAAAATAATATAGGTTTAAAAAATTAGAGAGTATTTAAGGGGGATATATGGCTAGACGTTCTAAAAATAATTATGAGAAAGTAAATGTTTATTTAGATGAAATTTTAAATAATACTAATGAATATAACAGATGGAAATCAAAAGTATCTACAGGGTTTGACAATATAGATATATTAATAGATGGAGGAATAAAAAGTCAACTTTATGTTGTAGGTGCCATGCCCAGTTTTGGGAAAACAGATTTTTTAAATCAAATAGGAGATAATATATGTACTCAAGGACATGATGTTTTGTTTTTTTCATATCAAATGAAGCAAAGAGACCTTATAGACAGAAGCTTATGCAGAAAACTATTTTTATTAAACACTAGAAAGTATAGAAAAATGAATTCGTTCAATTTAGTTTATGATGAAGTAGATAAAGAAGAATTAGAAATGGTAGTAGATGAATATAAAAAAGAAATATCTGAAAGAATGGATGTTGTTGAATGTGATTCGAAATTTTCAATAAAGCAGATAAAAGATAAAATAGAGAACCATATAAAAATAAAAAAAACTAAACCTATTGTAATAATAGACTATATACAAGCAATTAAATCTTTAGATGCTAGAATTATTGATAAAGAAAAAAATGATTATAATTTAAGTCAATTAAGAGATATAGTAAAAAACCTCGATATAGGTATAATATGCATATCATCTCAAAGTAGAGATTCATATTTTAAACAAGCAAGCTATGATAGCTTCAAAGATACATATGATATAGAGGATGTAGCAGATGTAGTTGGATATTTGCAGTTTAAAAATATATCTGAACAGTTCAAAAGTGGAACTGATGTTGAAAAAATAAGAAAGTCTTATGAGTTCAAGAATCAATATCCTAGAAAAATAGAGTTTGTACTACTTAAAAATAGAAGCGGACTAGATTATAAAATAGAAAATTTATATTACTACAACAAAAATAGTTATTTTTGTTGTGAAAGAATAAAAGAGAGCATGTAGATTTTACATGCTCTTAATTCTTAGTCGTCATGATCGTCATCATCGTCATCGAAACAAAAATCTAATTTTTTATTATCACATTTACATTCTTTTTCGTCTAAATAACATAAAACGTTAAGACGAGCCTCGCCTGTTATTTCGATTTTAATTTCATACTCTACTTCTATAGAAATAGTAGGGCATCCACATTTATTTATGATCATTGCTCCTAGTGATACTGGTTTTTTTGAAAGTTTAGGTAGTATTTTTTTGCTGTAATAATCTACACCTTCAATAACTGGTATAGATATGTCTTGTGAAAATTGTTCATAGCTTTTTACTACATTTGTATTGTCGTTTTCTTCATACCAAACGTGAACCTCAAATTCTCCCATAACCTTCACTAACATAAAATCATCGGATATATCAACGATTTTACTATCTTCAATAGTAGCATTTCTAATAGCTGAACCTAAAATTTGAGTAGGTAATACAATATCATCAACATCTAAGTTTATAGTATTTTGACATAATTGCGTCTTTTTACCGCAAACTGTATTAGTGATAATAGTTGTTACGCGCTTTTCTTTATTATACTTATTATCCATAATACCCCCTCCTTCTCTATACTTATATATATTATTCAGATTGAAATGAAAAGGTGATATCAAAATCAATAATTTTTTTTGAACTTAGCTTCAGATAAAAGCATATAAGTATACTAAATGTTTAATTTGAGGGGGTTGATATTTTGAAAGCTCTTGTAACAGGATGTGCAGGTTTTATAGGGTCTACTTTAAGTGAAAGATTATTAGATGAAGGGCTTGAGGTTATAGGTATAGATTCTTTCACGGATTATTATTCTAAAGATATAAAAGAATACAATTTAAAAAATTTAATTTTAAATGACAAATTCACTTTGATAAGTGAAAATTTAGTAACCTGTGATTTAAAAAAATATTTAGATGTAGATTATGTATTTCATCAGGCGGGGCAGCCGGGAGTGAGGGGAAGTTGGGGATATGATTTTGAAGAGTATATATATAATAATATATCTGCAACGCAAAAGCTTTTGGAAGCATCTAAAAACTTTAATATAAAGAAGATAGTATATGCTTCATCATCGTCAGTATACGGAAATACAGATACTATGCCTATGAAAGAATCACAAATAACAAAGCCATATTCTCCGTATGGAGTTACTAAGCTTGCAGCAGAAAATTTATGTGATCTTTATAGCAAAAACTATGGACTATCTGTTATATCTCTTAGATATTTCACAGTTTATGGGCCAAGACAAAGACCGGAGATGGCTATAAGTACATTTATAAGAAATATATTAGATGATAAGCAAATATATATATATGGAGATGGTAATCAGGGAAGGGACTTCACATATGTAGATGATATAGTGGATGCTAATATAAAAGCTGCGTATTCAGATATTAAATCAGATATATTCAATGTTGGAAGTCAAAGTCCAATAAAACTTATAGATGTAGTAAAAATAATAGAAGATATTACAGGTAAAAAAGCTAATATAAATTATTTGGATTCTGAAAAAGGGGATGTTAAGGATACGTACTCTGATATAAGTAGAATTAAGAGGTATTTAGGATATGAATGTAAATTTAATCTAGAAAAAGGTATATACGAACAAATAAAATATATTAAAAATTATATGAATTTCAGTCACGTAATTAGATAAACTTAATATAATATAGAGATGTTAAGTTAAAAGCTTAATAAAACTTTATTAATAGGGGGAATTATAAAATGAAATATCAAGAAAAATATGTTGGAAGTAAAGAAGATTTATATGTATTTTTAAAAAGTAATTATTCAAAATTAATGAAGGAAGTTCTTGAAATAGAAGGCGAAAGAGTAAAACTTCCTGATGATAAAGAATTAGTATATAAGATAAAGTATGAGAATAATGAAGTGGATGGATCTTATTCTGTTAAAGTAAGTTGGGCAAACCAAGAGGAATTTGAAGAAGAAGAAGAAGAATTTTAATAAAGAAATATAGGGGGAGAAATCCCCCTATTATTGTATATTAAGTTAATTTTCTAATAGGAGGAAGTTATATGGTTAGTAAAGGTGAAGATATAACTGGGGTTTTAAAAGAATATGATATTGATGTTAAAGGTATCAAATTGGAGTCTTATAAAGGTAAAAAAGGTGTCTGGTGGATTAATACTGATAAAGGTTATAAGATACTTAAAAAGCAGTCTTTTTCATATAAAACACTAGATTTTATTATAGATGCAGTTAATCATTTAAATAGTAATGGGGTTTATATACCTAAGATAATGAAGACTAGGGCAGGAGATGATTATGTTATAAAGAATGATGTTTGCTTTGTATTAAGTGAAGCGATTAATGGATCTACTCTCAATTATTCAAGTGATGAAAATGTTAGAAGAATAATACATGAGCTTGCAAGATTTCATAAGGCATCTAGAGGATTTAAGGCAACGGGAAATTACAAGGTTAGAACTCATCTTGGACTTTGGATAGAAAAGTATGAAAAAGAGATGAACAAACTAGAGAAATATTATGATATGGAGGTTAATAAAGAGGAGCATTCTGAGTTTGGAAAGATTATACTTAAGGAATATCCTCATTTTTATAAGAGAATAAAAAGCTCTATAGAAGGATTTAAGGGTCAATCTTATAGTGATTGGGTAAACGATGTTGAGGAAAGCGGAGGACTTTGTCATCAAGATTTTACAGCTGGCAATTGCGTATTAGAAGATTCTGGAAGGTTGTATATACTGGATACTGATTCTTTGACTATTGATATACCTCTTAGAGATATTAGAAAGATATTAAATAAGATAATGAAGAGAAAAAATGATGGATGGGAGTATGAACTAACAAAGAATATATTGAGATGGTACAATGAAGAAAATCCTTTGAAAGATTATCAATGGGATGTTTTAAAGCCTACATTGACATATCCTCATTTATTCGTAGGAATAATGAGCAAGTATTATGAGCGAAGAGAAAAGACTTGGACAGAGCAAAAATACGTCAAGAGATTAAAGGAAATGATATCTATTGAAAAATCTGTAGAACCTATAATAAATAATTTTGAAGATATTATTCCAATGTAAGGGGAGGAATGTGTATGTCGATTCTAAATCAACTAGCTAAGGATGTTTTACTAAATTATGGGATGGAAGTAGATGAGTTTAAGATAATTCAAAATAGTGGACTTAAAACTATTTGGAAATTTGAGTATAATGGAAAAACCGCGTGCCTTAAAAGACTTAGACACAGCAAAGAGAGAGCTTTATTTTCGGTAAATGCACAAGTATATATCCAAAACAAAGGAGGACATGTTCCGGGTATATATTTAAACAAAGAAGATCAGCCTTTAACAGAATATAATGAGCAGTTGTTTGTAGTGTATGAATGGATAGAATCAAAGGATTTACATTTTGGAAAGGCAGAGGATTTTAAAATAGCAATGGAGGCTCTTGCTAAGTTTCATATAGATTCTATAGGTTATATACCTCCTGAGGAAGCTAAAGTATCATCAAAAATAGGAGAATGGAAAAATCAGTATGAATCTATGAAAAAGAGAATGCTAAAGTGGAAGGATGAGGCATCTAATAATTTAAATAATAAATCTCATAAAGCGTATTTTGATAATATAGATTCTATAATAGATATTGCTGATATTAGTATAGGTATGCTTGAAAAATCATTTTATTTTGATATTTGTAATAATGAACTTCATAAATTCAGTTTATGCCATCAGGATTATGGTGTTGGAAATGTTATCTACTCAAACGATGGTCCATATGTTATAGATCTTGATGGTGTAACATATGATTTGGTTATAAGAGATCTTAGAAAAATAATAGGTAAGAAGATGCAAAAGGGCGGAGTATGGAAAGAAAATATAATAAAAACTACTTTATCCTATTATGAAAAGTACAATAAATTATCTCCCGAGATGTTAGAATTATTAAAGATAGATTTATTATATCCACATTGGTTTTTTGGAGATGTTAAGAACTTGTATAAAAAGAATAAGAGTGTTAGTGCAAATAAAATAGAATCGATAGCAAAGTTAGAGCTTAGCAAGGTGAACTTATTAAAAGACTTGTTCTAGGAAGGAGATATTTATGAAAATTGCATTTATATGTACGGAAAAGCTACCAGTGCCACCTATACTTAGTGGAGCTATTCAAATATATATAACTAATTTACTTCCTATTTTATCAAAGTACCACGATATAACGGTATTTAGCGTGAGTAATAGCAATTTACCAGATAGGGAAGAAGTTGATAATGTAACTCATATAAGAGTTGAAGGAAGAACAAAAGCTGAGTATGTAAACAATATAAAAGATAATCTTACAGATGAATTTGATCTTGTTCATGTATTTAATAGACCTAAGTGGATTCGTTTACTTAGTAATGATTTGCCTAATACACCTTTTAGTTTGAGTCTTCATAATGAAATGTTTTTACCTAAAAAAATAGATTCTAAAAGGGGCAAAGAGTGCATAGATAGAGTTGAGTTTATATGTACTGTAAGTGAATTTATAGCTAATGGAGTTGAGACTCTATATCCAAATGCTAAGGGAAAGATGAATGCGGTTTATTCTGCGGTGGACTTAGACCTTATAAAGCCATTTTGGAGTGAAGATGTTTTAAAAGATAGAATCGATATGAGAAAAAAATATGGGATAAAGGAAAATTCAAAGGTTATTATATATGTTGGAAGATTGTCTAAGAAAAAAGGTCCTCATATTTTAATTGAGGCTATGAAGAGTGTGCTAGAGAAGTATCCAGATGCTAAGCTTATATTTGTTGGTAGCAAATGGTATGGAAATAATGCTACTGATGATTATGTAAAAAAACTTCAGATTGCGGCTCAAGAGCTTAAGGATAATATAGATTTCACAGGATTTTTAACTCCTGATGAAATACCTAAGTATTACAATATGGGTGATTTATTCGTATGTACATCTCAATGGCAAGAACCTCTTGCTAGGGTACATTATGAAGCCATGGCAAGTGCCCTTCCTATAATAACTACTAACAGAGGTGGAAATGCAGAGGTAATAAATCAAGGAGTAAATGGATTTGCAATTGACGATTACACAAACCCAGATGAGTTTAGTAAGTATATAAAATATTTAATAAAAAATGAAGAAAAGGGTATTGAGATGGGGAAGGCTGGAAGAAAATTTGTTGAGGAACATCATAATTGGGATGTAATCGCTAATAGATTACTTAAGCTATTTGATGGTGTTGCTAAGAAATATAATAAATAATAGTTTCTTCATTTTAGGTTATGCTCAAAAATATGCTTATTAAAATATCGCTTATGTGTTAAATTTTTTGATAAAACTAAGAATTACGCCTTATTGAATATCCTAAAAGTTCTAAACTCGCTATGCTCAGACAACGAACTTTCTTAATGGATATTCAAACGACGTAATTAAGTTTTATTCAAAAATATTTAAATCATTCGCTAACATTTTAATAAGCATATTTTTTTTATTTACCAACTGCTATCGCATGTCTTATGCTGACAATGAGTTCTAACTACTCTGTTGCTCAAAATTAGTTGGTATTTCAAAAAAGTTTACATTTAAAATCTTCAAAGCAAGACTTTTTTTATTATTGTTATGCATAAACTGAAAATCATGCAATTTACTAGATAATTAAAAATAAAGCTTATTAAAATGTTAGCTATTTTTTTGTTAATATTTTTCAATGAAACTTAGATTGTTCTGTTAAAATATACGTTAAAAAACTTCTTTGTTTGACCGTAAGGGAGTTTAAGAAGTTTTAGTATATTTTATAAAGTACAATCTATTAGTTTTATAAAAATATTGACTAAATAGCGTTATTTCAATAAGCTTTATTTTGGCTAAGGAACTAATATACTCATCAAATTATGTTTTGTAAATATTGCTTGAAAATTTAATTTGTATATCCTTTCCCTATTGAGTAATACTTTATATTTCTTTTCTTAGCTTCATCTAAGCTCAACATATTTCTTCCATCTATTATAAAAGCTTCTTTCACATTATCCTTAACAAAATCTAAATCTATATCTCTGAATTCTTCCCAGTCTGTACATATAATAATACATTCTGATTCTAATATAGATCCATTCATACTATTAAAATAGTTTATATCTGGATATATTTCTTTTATTTCATCTGATACCATAGGGTCGTATGCATTTATTTTTGCACCTCTTTTTAAAAGCTCTTCTATTATATATAAAGATGGGGACTCTCTTATATCATCTGTTCCACTTTTGAATGTAAGGCCTAAAAGTGTTATTGTCTTATCTCTTATATCTGCGTATTCACTCAGCAATATATCAACTGGGATAACCCTTTGCTTATTGTTTACACTCACGGCGCTTTTTACTATTTCAAATGGACAGTCATATTTTTCACCTATTGAAATAAGTCCCATAGTATCTTTTGGAAAACAAGAGCCTCCATATCCTATTCCAGGTTTTAGAAATTCTGGGGATATTCTTTTATCAAGACCTAGTGCTAGAGCTACTGTATCTATATCAGCACCTACCTTGTTGCACAAATTAGCAATCTCGTTTATAAATGATATCTTAGTGGATAAAAATGCATTTGAGGTGTATTTTATCAGCTCTGCAGTTTCAGGAGATGTAAAGATAATCGGAATATTAAATGGCTTGTATAATAAATTCATTATATTTCTAGACTTTTGAGATTCATATCCTATAACTATTTTATCTCCATAAAAAACGTCGTATAAAGCTTTTCCTTCTCTTAAAAACTCGGGATTAGATACTACATCAAACTTGTCGCAAGGGACACCATTTTTAATTAATATATCTTTTACATACTTCTGACTACCAACGGGAACTGTACTTTTGTTTACTATTATTTTGTATCTATTTATGCATTTAGATATTTCATTTATAGATTCATATACTTGATTCATATCGACTTCCCCATTATCAAGAGAAGGAGTTCCAACAGCTATGAATACAATATCGGATTTTTTTACACTAGCATCTAACTCACTTGTAAAGCTTATAGCTTTTTTTTCTAGACAATCAATTAATAAATCGTTTAAACCTTCTTCGTATATAGTTGGAATACCATTATTCAGACTATCAATTTTTTTTATATTTTTTTCAACACAGGTTACGTTGTTTCCCATTTTAGCAAATGCTAAAGAGGTTATAAGTCCTACGTAACCAGCTCCTATTACACAAATGTTCATTTAAATCACCTTCTTGGTCGGAATTTAGTTTTGGCTAGTACTATAATATTATATGGAAAATTATAGTTGATGTGCTAAATTAGACGTTTTATAGACGATAAATCCATATAATTTAATTTGAAGATTAGAAGTGTAAAAAATTATAAGGGGGAGTTTTTTATGATATCTAATATTGATATTTCTAATGGAATGACGATAAAACTTGATGATGTAATTTATGAAATGCCTGAATTTATGCCTAATATAAGAAGGGCACCGAAAAGAGAATTTACTTTAAATAAAGCAGAAACTGAGCTTGCTCTAAAAAATGCACTTCGTTATATACCAGAAAAATTACATGAAAAATTAGCTCCTGAATTTTTAGATGAGCTTTTAACTAGGGGAAGAATATATGGATATAGATTTAGACCAAGTGGAAATATAAAGGCTAAATCAATAGAAGAATATAAGGGAAAGTGTATTGAAGGTAAAGCTTTTCAGGTAATGATAGATAATAATTTAGATTTTGATATAGCTTTATATCCTTATGAACTCGTTACTTATGGAGAAACAGGACAAGTTTGTCAAAACTGGATGCAGTATAAACTTATAATGAAGTATCTTGAAGAACTTACGGTTGATCAAACTCTTGTTATTCAATCTGGGCATCCTGTAGGTCTTTTTAGATCAAATCCTAAAGCTCCAAGAGTTATAATTACTAATGCTCTTATGATTGGTATGTTTGATGATCAGCAAAATTGGCACAGAGCAATGGCATTAGGTGTTGCTAATTATGGACAAATGACAGCAGGGGGATGGATGTACATTGGACCTCAAGGTATAGTTCATGGTACATACTCTACTTTATTAAACGCTGGACGATTAATACTAGGACTTGATGAAAAAAGTGATTTAAGAGGAAAATTGTTCGTAACGTCAGGTCTTGGTGGAATGAGTGGAGCACAAGGTAAGGCTGTAGAAATCGCCAATGGAGTAGGTATTATAGCTGAGGTTGATTATTCAAGAATTAAAACTAGATATGAACAAGGTTGGGTAAGTAAGGTTACAAATACAGCTAAAGAAGCTTTTGATGTAGCTAAGGAATATATGAATAAAAATGAAAAGTGTGCAATTGCTTATCATGGAAATATAGTGGATCTTTTAGAGTATGCAGTTGATAATGATGTGAAAATAGATTTACTTTCTGACCAAACATCATGCCATGCTGTATACGATGGAGGATATTGTCCTCAAGGTCTTACATTTGAAGAAAGAACTGAACTTTTAGATAAAGACAAAGCTAAATTTATAGAACTTGTAGATGTTACTTTAAAGCATCATTTTGAACTTATTAAAAAGTTGCATGAAAACGGAACATACTTCTTCGATTATGGAAACAGCTTTATGAAGGCAATATATGATGCAGGAGCTGTTGAAATATCTAAAAATGGAGTAGATGAAAAAGATGGATTCATATTCCCTTCATACGTAGAGGATATATTAGGACCTCAATTATTTGACTTTGGATATGGACCATTTAGATGGGTTTGCTTAAGTGGTAAAGAAGAAGATTTATTAAAAACTGATAAAGCGGCTATGGATTGTATAGATCCAGATAGAAGATATCAAGATAGGGATAACTATATGTGGATTAAGGATGCACATAAGAACAAGCTAGTAGTTGGAACACAGGCAAGAATATTATATCAAGATGCTATGGGAAGAACTAGAATAGCTCTTAAATTCAATGAAATGGTTAGAAATGGTGATATAGGACCTGTAATGCTTGGAAGAGATCACCATGATGTATCTGGAACAGATTCTCCATTTAGAGAGACCTCTAATATAAAAGATGGAAGTAATATAATGGCTGATATGGCAACTCATTGTTTTGCAGGAAATGCCGCAAGAGGTATGAGCCTTATAGCACTACATAATGGTGGTGGAGTTGGTATTGGCAAATCTATAAATGGTGGATTTGGAATGGTACTTGATGGAAGCAAGAGAGTAGATGATATATTAAATGCGGCTATGCCTTGGGACGTTATGGGTGGAGTTGCAAGAAGATCGTGGGCAAGAAACCAAAATTCTATAACTACAAGTATTGAATACAACCAAAATAATAAGGGTACAGATCATATAACACTTCCTTATATAGCTAGTGATGAGCTTGTAAGAAATTTAGTTGATACTAAATTTGAATAATTTGAATATTAGGAGGAGAAAATTATGGCTAAAATAGTTCAATGTGTTCCAAACTTTAGTGAAGGTAGAGATTTAGATAAGATAGAGAAAATAGTAAATCCCCTTAGAGGAAAAAAAGGCGTTAAGCTTTTAAATTATGAAGCTGATAAAGATTATAATAGAGTAGTTGTTACTGTAATTGGAGAACCTGAGGCTGTAAAAAATGCAGTAGTAGAATCTATAGGTGTAGCAGAAGGGTTAATAGATATGACTAAGCATGAAGGACAGCATTCTAGAATGGGAGCAACTGATGTAGTTCCATTCATTCCTATAAAGGAAATGAGTATGGATGAGGCAGTTGAGCTTGCAAAATCTTGTGCAAAAGATGTTTGGGAAAAACATAATGTACCAGTATTTTTATATGAAAAAGCGGCTAGTAAACCTGAAAGAGAGAATTTAGCAACAGTTAGAAAAGGTCAATTTGAGGGAATGAGTGAAAAATTACAAGATCCTAATTGGCATCCGGATTTTGGTGAGAATAAGATACATCCAACTGCTGGAATTACTGCTGTTGGAGCTAGAATGCCACTTATAGCATACAATATAAATCTTGATACTACAAATATAGAAATAGCTAATAAAATAGCAAGATGCATAAGACACTCAAATGGAGGATTTAGATTCTGTAAGGCAGGACCTGTTGAAATACCAGAAAGAAATATAGTTCAGGTTACTATGAACTTAACAGATTACACTAAAACAAGTATGTATAGGGTATTTGAAACAGTTAGAATGGAAGCTAAAAGATATGGTGTAAATGTTATGGGAAGTGAAGTTGTAGGATTAGTTCCTATGGAGGCACTAGCTGATACTGCGGCTTATTATCTAGGACTTGAAAACTTTGATATGGATAAGATATTAGAAACTGGACTTATGGAGTAGGTGATGATATGAGAGCTGATTTAATTATAAAAAATATAGGACACTTGGCTACTATGAGAGGTGCGAATAGACCTCGTATAAAAGAAGAAATGAATGATATTGAGATACTTGAAAATGCATATATAGCTATAAAGGATGGAAAAATATCATACATAGGACAAGGTCATATAATAGATGGATTAATAGGAGAAAACACTGATGTACATGATGCTAAAGGACTTACTGTAACGCCAGGACTTATAGACCCTCATACACATTTAGTTCATGGAGGATCACGTGAAAATGAATTTAGCTTAAAAATAAGTGGAGTTCCATATATAGATATATTAAAACAGGGTGGAGGAATACTTAGTACAGTTAAATCTACTAAAGAAGCTTCATTAGATCAATTATATAATAAAGCTAAAAAGAGCCTTGATATAATGCTTGGATATGGTGTAACTACAGTTGAATCAAAGAGTGGATACGGACTTGAGCTTGATACAGAAAAGAAACAGCTTGAAGTAAACAAAAAATTAAATGAAAATCATCCTGTAGATATAGTATCTACATTCTTAGGAGCTCATGCAGTACCTAAAAAGTACAAGGAAAATCCAGATGAATTTGTAGATATAATAATAGATATGCTTCCAAAGGTAAAAGATTTAGCTAAGTTTTGTGATGTATTCTGTGAAGAAGGAGTTTTCTCGGTAGAACAAACTAGAAAAATATTAAATAAAGCTAAAGAATATGGTTATAAGGTTAAGCTTCACGCAGATGAGATAGTATCAATAGGAGGAGCAGAACTTGCAGCAGAGATAGGAGCTATATCTGCAGATCACCTAATGGCAGCTAGTGAAGAAGGAATGGAACTAATGGCCAAAAATAAAGTTATTGCAAATATTCTTCCTGGAACATCATTTAGTCTTATGAAGAATTATGCAGAGGCTAGAAAAATGATAGAACATGGAGTACCAGTTGCTTTATCTACTGATTATAATCCAGGAAGTTGTCCAACTGAAAATATACAACTTATAATGCAATTAGGATCTTTAGCACTTAAAATGACTCCAAATGAAGTATTAACTGCAGTAACTATAAATGCAGCTTATTCAGTTGATAAAGCAGATGAAGTTGGATCAATAGAGGTAGGCAAAAAGGCTGATTTAGTTGTATTTGATGCTCCTAATGTAGATTATATAATGTACCATTTTGGAATCAATCATACTCATAGTGTATATAAAGAAGGAAAATTAGTTGTAGATAATAAGAAGATTGTGTATTAATAAAGGGGGTAGTACATTGAAGCTTATAGATATGAAGGTTGTTGATTTTTCTAATGAAGTAGATTCTAATTCTCCGGCTCCTGGTGGAGGATCTGTATCAGCTCTTGCTTCTAATATAGGAATAAGTCTTGGAAGAATGATGGGAAATCTAAGCTTTGGAAAGAAAAAATTTGAGGCTTTAGATGAGGATATTAAAAAAGAGTTTAAAGAAAAATTTGAAAAACTAGGCTCAATAAGAGATAATCTTTTAGAACTTGTAGATAAGGATACAGAATCTTTTAATGAAGTTATGAAGGCATTTAAGCTTCCAAAGGAAACGGATGAACAAAAGAGTATAAGAAAAAAAGCTATACAAGATGCTACTATAAAGTCTATAGATGTTCCTTTTGAAACAGCTAAAAACTCACTAGATGCACTTGAACTTATGGAGTATTTTGTTGATTATGGAAACCAAAATGCTATAACTGATTTAGGTGTTGGAAATCTTCTTTTATACACAGGTCTTGAAGGTGCAATACTAAATGTAAAGGTTAACTTATGTGGACTTGATGATGTTGAATTTGTACAAAAGAAAAGATCTGAATGTGAAGATATGATGACAAGAGGTTGTGAAATAAAGGACTGTGTACTAAAAAGAATACATGAAAAACTACTTTAAAGAGTTGTTGAAAGGAAAAGATGTGCCAATTAAAGGCACATCTTTTTTTAATAACTTTATTGATATAAATAATTTGATAAATTCGGAATATATAATAAAGTAAGTTATTTATTTAATTCTTTGGATATTTTATCTAATTTTTCTTGTTGTTTTTTATTTAAGAAAGGTTTTAATTTTTTTAAAATTTTATCTTTATTATCTATTTTCTTTGAAATCTTTTTCAATTCATCCATAAGCTCATCTTCGCTTTTTCCTTGATAATCTTTTTTTACCTTTTCCTTCATGTTCTTTAGTTTTTCCTTATCTAAGTTAGCATCTTTAAGTTTTTTTTCATCTATTTTCATATTCAATCCCCCCTTTATAAATAATATATGCAAATTGAGTACAAATCAGTAACATATTTTAACTAATATACATAGTATATAAAGTGAAGAGTACTATTTATTAGTATAGGAGGGGAATTATATTGGATAATAAGATGATAATCGCTATGGCAGTACTTGCGCTTAATGGAGACAAACTTTTAAATAGTGAAAAAGATATTTTGGGAAATTTCAGAGTAGGAGAATTAAATGAAAAAGGATTAGAGAGAGGAATAGAAATGCTAATGAGAAGCAAAAAATATATGAAATCAGATGAAAAGCTCATAGTAAACAAGGCGGAGAGTATGCTAGATTTAATAAGAGGTATAAAAAAATTAAGCGGAGTAAACGAAGTTAGAGAAATAGAAGAAGGCGACTTTTTCAGAAGCATGGATAATAAAGATAGAAGAAATATGATGATAAAAGAAATTATAGAAGTTTTTCCAGAAAATAAAAAAGAAAGTATAACAAAAATTATGGATATGAAAAAAAAGATAGAGTTGTTCAAAGAGCTTATACAGTCTGATGCCATGGGAGATATAAAAAATATGAACTTTCTACAGAATTTGATAAGTTCAGATGAAGAGTAGATAAAATTTATAAAAAAAATCAGAATTTGGAATACAAAAATACTTTTAAAAATATAGAGATTAGTATATAATAATATCAAGAACAAGATATTGTTTGAGAATTTCTGAGGTGTACGTTATAGCTTATAATTTCAGCCTACATGAAGTATACGGGAGTTCGTGTTTATCGGTGGATAACAAGCCTTGATCGAAAGAGGAAGTTAGAAACAGACTACAGAACACCCACCTGGGTGAAGCTCGGGTATGAATTTAATAGGCAGACGGCACAATGGATTAAAGAGGTTCATTTATGAGCCTCTTTTTTAATGCAGAAAATCAATTTTAAATTATAGTATATTTTCAATTTGCCAGTCTATAGGATCTTTCCCTATTGAAATTAGAAATTCGTTAGCCTTAGAAAAAGGTTCACTTCCAAAAAAACCTCTATGCGCAGATAATGGGCTTGGATGAACAGCTTTTATTATAAAGTGTTTTGGATTTTTTATTATTTTAAGTTTTGATTGAGCATTTCTTCCCCAAAGTATGAAAACAATAGAATCTTCTCTATCGTTTAATAAACTAATTATCTTATCAGTAAAATGTTCCCATCCAATGTTTTTGTGAGAGTTTGCTTGTCCAGCTTTAACTGTAAGCACTGTATTGAGAAGCATAATTCCTTGGTCTGCCCATTTCTTTAAGTAACCATTATTAGGAATATAACAACCTAAATCACTATTAAGCTCCTTGTATATGTTTTTAAGTGAAGGTGGAATAGCTATATTTGGCTTTACGGAAAAGCTCAAACCGTGCGCTTGATCAGGGCCATGATATGGATCTTGACCTAGTATAACTACTTTTACATCTTTATACTGAGTATAGTGTAAGGCATTAAATATATCGGACATATCTGGATATATAGTTTCTGTTTTATATTCATTTGCTAGAAAACTTTTAAGTTTTAAATAATAATCTTTTTTAAACTCGTCTTTTAATAAATCTTGCCAATCATTTTCCAATATTTGCATATAAATCACCTCATTAGATTATATCATAAAGATATGCATATTATTCTTCCTATAGAGCTAATCTATACAAAAAACACGTTTCGGTGCAAAAAATATTGAATGCTAGAATAATCCCTTTTTCAATCTATAGGATTTCCAATAATGAAATCCAATAGAACAATAGCTTAATTTAAGCATATCATAGAATATAGAAAGAATATACATTTAAGGAGGACCTATATGCTGGATAATAAGACCATCTTAATCACCGGAGGAACTGGTTCCTTTGGGAAAAGCCTTACTATAAATTTATTAGAAAAATATAATATAAAAAAAATAGTAATTTATTCTAGAGACGAATATAAGCAAGATCTTTTAAAAAAAGAGCTTTCGATAAAGTACGGAGATAAAATGAATAAGGTGAGATTTTTTATAGGAGATGTACGAGATAAGCAAAGATTATACAGAGCCTTTGATAATATTGACTATGTAATACATGCAGCAGCAATGAAACAAGTACCCGCATGCGAATACAATCCATTTGAAGCAATTAAAACCAACATATATGGAGCACAAAATATTATAGATGCAGCTATTGATAAAAATGTGAAGAAAGTAGTAGCTTTATCAACAGATAAGGCTGTGAACCCTATAAATTTATATGGTGGTACAAAGCTGGTATCCGATAAGCTATTTATATCAGCCAATGCATATGCAGCAAATAAAGAAACAAAATTCAGTATTGTAAGATATGGGAATGTAGCTGGAAGTAGAGGGTCTGTCATTCCATTTTTTAAATCTTTAATAGAAAAGAATATAAAAGAACTACCCATAACAGATAAAAGGATGACAAGGTTTTTTATCACTTTACAGGAAGGGGTAGATTTGGTTTTAAAAGCCCTTTTAGAAAGTAAGGGTGGGGAAACCTATATATCCAAAATTCCATCTTTTAAAATAACAGACGTAGCAAAAGCTATAAAAGAAGATTGTGAGATAAAATATGTTGGAATAAGAGAAGGAGAAAAGCTACATGAGGTGATGATAACGAAGGATGACTCTAGAAATACCTATGAATATGAAAAGCACTATATCATATATCCTCATTTTGATTGGTGGAACTTTGAAAAATTTTATACACCAGGAGGAAAACACATAAAAGAGGGATTTGAATACAATTCAGGAAACAATACAGATTGGCTAGGTGTAGAGGATTTAAGAAAATTGTTAAAGGCATTAGGTTTATAGATATACAAGTGCAAAACTTGATGTATAGCATTTTTGGTTTAGCTTGTTTGAAATTTAATTTGAGAAGAGGAGAAGATATGACTTTAGCTATAAATGGAGGGAGCCCTGTTAGAAAAAGTTATCTTCCCTATGGAAAGCAATGTATAGAGGAAGATGATATAAAAGCAGTTGTAGAGGTATTAAACAGTGATTATTTAACCACAGGACCTAAGGTATTAGAATTTGAAGAAAAGCTTAAAAATTATGTAGGAAGTAAGTATGCAGTTGCTGTTCAAAATGGAACGGCAGCACTTCATCTGGCTGTAATGGCACTTAATTTAGAGAAAGGGGATGAGGTTATTACAACCCCAATGACTTTTGCTGCATCTAGCAATTGCATATTATATTGTGGATTAAAACCTGTATTTGTAGATATAAATAAAGAAAATTACAATATAGATATTAACCTTATAGAGTCTAAAATAACAAAAAAAACAAAGGCAATAATCCCTGTGGATTTTACAGGGCAGGCTGTAGATATGGATAGCATTATGTGTATAGCAGATCAATACAATTTAAAGGTAATAGAAGATGCAGCCCATTCCATAGGAAGCAAATATAAAGGGAAGATGGTAGGCAGTTTGTCTCATATGACTACCTTTAGCTTTCATCCTGTAAAAACCATCACAACAGGAGAAGGTGGAGGGATCACTACCAATGACAAGGATTTTTATGAAAAATTACTTCTATTTAGGAGCCATGGTATTACTAGAAATAAAGAATGGTTAGGAAACAAGGAAGAAGGATCGTGGTATTACGAACAGTTAGAGATTGGCTATAACTATAGAATTACAGATATACAATGTGCCCTTGGAATAAGCCAATTAGACAAAATAGATAAATTTATAAAAAGAAGAAAGGAAATAGTGAAAATATATAACTGCGAATTATCTAAAATAGATGGTGTTATTCTTCAAAAAGAAGAAAGCTTTAGTGACACGTGTAATCATTTATATATTATAAGACTTGAGCTAGATAAATTTAGTGCAACTAGAAATGAGATATTCAATGCACTAAAAGCTGAAAACATAGGAGTAAATCTGCACTATATACCAGTATACTATCATCCTTTTTATAAAAATTTACGATATGAAAAAGGAATCTGTCCTCATGCTGAAAGTCTATATGAATCCATTATAACATTACCCCTACATTACTCTATGATAGATCAGGATATATTTGATGTAATAGAAGCAGTGAATAAAGTTTTAGGATATTATAGGAATTAGTTTTATGAAAACAGGTGTAATCATACAAGCTAGAATGGGGTCAACTAGGCTTAGGGGAAAGGTATTGATGAAAATAAACAAAAAAACCGTGTTAAATCATGTAATAGACAGAGTGAAAAAATGTAAGTATATAGATGATATTATAGTGGCTACAACGAAACTAAAAAAAGATGATACCATAATCAATGAGCTAAATAATTTAAAAGTAAAATACTTTAGAGGAAGTGAAGAAAATGTACTCAGTAGATATTATGAAGCAGCAAAATACTATAATTTAGATCCAATAATTCGAATAACAGCAGACTGTCCTTTAATCGATCCAAATATAATAGATGATATTATAAGATTTTATATTGAAAATGACTATGAATTAGTAACTAACGCTCCAAATGATCTTTCTCAAAGAACTTATCCAAGAGGATTAGATGTGGAAATATTTTCATTTAAAATGCTAGAAGAAGCACATCTAAAAACAACAAAAGACTATGAAAAAGAACACGTAACTCCATATATGTATGAAAATAATAAAAAAATATATGTATACAAAAATGATGTAGATTACTCAAAATATAGATTGACACTAGATACAAAAGAAGATTATATGTTCATACAATGTGTATATGAGAATCTTTATGAAAATAATAAGTTTTTTAGTATGAAAGAAATAATAGATTTTTTGAAAGGAAATCAAGATATAGTAAATATAAATAAAGATATTAAGCAAAAAAATATAAAATGATGGTGATAATATGTCTATATATCTTAGACCTGCAGATTCAAATGATATGATGATTTTGTATAAATGGGCAAATGATGAAACGGTAAGAAAAAACTCATTTAATACGTCGGCTATAGACATAAATAGCCATAAAAACTGGTTTCTTAACAAACTAAAAGATGAGAACACTATATTTTATATAATTATGAAGGAAAATAAAAGTGTTGGACAGCTTAGAATAGATATAAATGAAAATATAGGGATAATAAACTATAGTATAGATAAGGACTATAGAGGACAAAAGATAGGGTCTGTGGCTTTGAAAATAATAAAAAATGATATAAAAAATATTACATTGATAGGGAAAGTAAAAAAAGAAAATAGTTCATCCATATGTGCATTTAGAAATGCAAACTACAGAGAATTTGAATATGAAGAATATATAAAATTCATTAGTTGAGGTAAATTTATGAATGAAATAAATATAGGAAATAGATTAATAGGAGATCATCATGATGTGTATATAATCGCTGAAATGTCTGCAAATCATAATAAAAATTTTAATACGGCTGTAGACATAATAAAAGCTGCAAAAGATGCTGGTGCTGATTGCATAAAACTTCAAACGTATACACCTGATACCATGACAATAGATTGTGATAATGAATATTTTAAAATAAAAGATGGTATTTGGGAAAATAATACTTTATACAACTTATATAAAGACGCATATACTCCTTGGGAATGGCAAGAAGCATTAAAATATGAATGTGATAAGATTGGCATAGATTTTTTATCAACTCCATTTGATAAAACTGCCGTAGATTTTTTAGAAGAAATAGGAGTGAATTTTTATAAGATAGCATCCTTTGAGGTAACGGATATACCTCTTATAAAGTATATTGCATCGAAAAAAAAACCAATTATAATGTCTACTGGAAATGCAAGTTTTTTAGAAATAAAAGAAGCGGTAGATGTAATAAAAAGTATAAATAATGAACAGATATGTCTTTTGAAATGTTCAAGTTCATACCCAGCGATAGAGGATGATATGAATTTACAAACTATAGTGCATCTAAAAAGAAAATTTAATACGATAGTAGGATTATCGGATCACACAATAGGCAGTGTAAGTGCCATATGTGCAGTAGCATTAGGTGCTAGGATAATAGAAAAACACTTCTGTATAAGTAGAGATATACAAACCCCAGATTCTGCATTCTCTATGAATTACGAAGAATTTAAAAGAATGGTCAAAGATATTAAAGCTGCAAAAAAATCACTGGGAAAAGTAAATTATATATTGTCTGAAAGAGAAGAGAAAAATCTACAATTTAGAAGGTCTATATTTGTAGTAGAAAATATAAAAAAAGGAGAAGTCTTAACACAAGAAAATATAAGAATAATAAGACCATCTTATGGAATACAGCCAAAATATTATGAAATGGTCATAGGGAAAAAAGCAAAAATAGATCTGAAAAAGGGAACGCCTTTAACATGGGATGTGATTAGATAAGATATGAATATAGGAATAAGAGCAGATGGTGGAAAAAATATAGGAATGGGCCATATTATGAGGTGTATGGCTCTATATGAAAGATTTAAAGAACAAGATATAAACTGTATATTTATAAGTAAGCAAGATACTTCAGTAATAAATTATTTTAATAAGAATAATGTAGCGTATGAGATTTTGCATAGTGATAATTTGAAGAGTGAGCTGCAAGAGATGAAAGTGTGCATATATAAATACAAATTAGATATCATCATAACGGATTCTTATTTGTTAGATGAATCCTATTTAAAAGAGGTCAAAAATATGTCAAAATACTTGATATCTATAGATGACAATAATTTATATAATTATCCTAGTGATATGGTAATAAATTATAATATTTACGCACATCAACTAAAATATAAAAACCAGATAGCAAAATATCTTTTAGGACTTAAATACTGCATTTTGAGAAAAGAATTTAGGGAGCAAAATAACTATATCGTAAAAAAAAATGTAAAAAATATATTAATAACCATGGGAGGAAGTGATGTAAATAATTTTACCACTAAGGTTATTAATAGTATAAAAGACTATAAAAATATAAATATAAATGTAGTAATAGGAAGTGGATTTAAAAATATACTAGAGATAAAGAAAGTATCACAGGATTATAAAAATATAAATCTAATAATAGATCCTCAAAATATGAAGGATGTAATGTTAAAAAATGACATAGCTATATCTAGTGCAGGATGCACAGCTTATGAGCTAGGATCCATAGGAATTCCTACTATTTTAACGATTCAAGCACAGAATCAAATAAGAATAGCTGAGGAATTTGAAAATACTAAAATAGCAAAAAACTTAGGGTGGTATAGTCATATAGATAAAGATTGTATAATCAATGCAGTAGATGAAATGATAAAAAGTTATGATAAGAGAAACAGGATAAGTTATGCTTCAAAAGCCTTAATCAACAAAAATGGAATTGAAAACATAATAAAAGAGATCTATAAGGGTGATGAAGAATGAGGACATATAAACCTACAAAAAAGGTAATATCAGGAAAACAGATATACAATCATAGAAGAGTAGAGATTTGTATGAAGTTTTCCTATTTCGATAGAACATTAATCGTTGGAATTGTAAAAAATCCAGAAGGTGAATATATTGAAAATGCTGCTGTAGAAGTGGTATTGATAGACAACAGTGTAAATCCAAATAAAGTTGAAGTTTTAGGGGTTGTATTTACCGATGAAGAAGGGAAATATGCAGTATCTGTAATAAGCAGTGTACTTTATAGCTATAAATTAAATATATACACCCCAGTGCCTTAAATAAGAGAATTGGTGATGGTTATGCTAAAAAAAGAAATTATTCTTACGCCACAAGAGCTTAGACAAAATAAAGTAATATACAAAAAAATATGTTTTGAAAAGCCAGAATCTGCTGTAATAATAGGAAAAGTAACAGATGAGAATAGAAAACCAATAGCATACGCAGCTGTAATGGTATATATCAAAAATATGGCAGGATATGGCAGTACTATGGACTATTTAGGCTATACAAAAACAGATTTAAATGGTGTTTTTATTATATTTATAAAAAGTGTTGAGTGTGTAGACTATATCATAGCGGTTTATGAACCATTGAAAGAGTAAAGTTAACAAATTTATAAGCCTGGGCATATAGTATATTAGGACCAAAGGAAAAGGCCTAGGTCCTAATAATAAAAATAAGGAGAGCGATAATCAATGGCAACATATAGACCTAAAACGGTAGCTGTTAAGGCATCTGACATGAATAATGGGGAAAGAACAAACGCTGCTTCGGCTAGCTTATTAGACTGGAATAGATCCTTGTTTATGGGTACAGTAAGAAATGCTTCAAATTCTGCTATGACCAATGCAGCAATTCAGGTAATCAGAAGAGCATCTGCAACGGGAGCAACTGAGGCAGAATTAGGCACAGTATTCACTGATACATTAGGAGAATACGGTGTATCACTACCAACACTTACAGGAGATAAAGCATATACATTTGAAGCTTATACACCAGGAGACTAATAAAACAAATAGGGCTAATTTTATTAGCCCTATCCATATAGAGGGATTATAATGACTTATACTACTTATTATAAAAATAAGGAAACAAATAATCGTACTACTTATTATAAAAATAGGGAAACAAATAATCATACTACTTATTATAAAAATAGGGAAACAAATAATCGTACTACTTTAATAAGAGGTTGTGTGTGTTCATGGGATGGGAAGCCTATAGAAGATGCAATCATTATTTTACAAAAGTGTAATCCTTGTAAGCGTAGATATGAGTATATAGGATATGTTATAAGTGGCCATAACGGTGAGTTTTGTTTAACCATAGAGGATATATATTCATATTATAAGTTGATCATATATGATAGTAAATTAAATGAAATAGAATATAATGAAATTAAATTGTTATAGGAGGATATTATGGACGATATTAAAATTATAGAAGATAAAAAATACAAGAAGGTAAATATTCAATCTATGAAAATAGATGGAAATGATTCGGATAAGATAATAAGAGCAAAAGATGTAAAAAATAAAGACAATATAGTGATAGATATAGTGGTATCAAAAAAAGAAAATGATAAGAACAATAAAAAGTAATACACTGACCATACCAGGAAGATGTTTAAAAAAGGGTAAAACATATTGTGTAAGCATGGTGATTCAAAATAAAAATGAAATCTTAATAAGTGGAGTGATCTATAATCCAGACGGCTCTAAATCTATTGGTGCGGCAATCGAAGTAATACAGGTGAATGCAAAAAATAGTGAAAGAATTACATTAGGATATACTTTTACAGATGAATTTGGAGCATATGGATTTCTGCTAAAAGTCAATTCTTTCAGTATATATGAATTTAATGTATATAGTCCAATAAACTAATTTTTATAAAGGGATAGATTATATATGAAAAATAATATAATAATACATGAAACGAAAGATAATTATAAGACCTTTGAAATAAAAAAAGATGATAAAGAACATTATTTAGGGAATATAGAAAGTTATCAATCAGATATAGATAAACTTATTGAAAATTTTTCAGACCTTAGATTTGATTCTCTTATATTCATATTTGGATTGGATACAGGAACATATTTAGAAGAACTACAAAAAAGTATATGCGACCTAAATAAAGTTTTTATATTTGAACCAAATCTAGAAATTTGTGAAAAATACAAAGAAAATTTTAAGTTTAAAAATATAGAATTACTGCCATTTGAAGAAGAAATAGTAAAAGAAATTTTATCACAATCCATAACAACTAGAAATTATGTAAATATATATATGAGCTCCTTTGGAAATTATGAGCATGTATATAAAGATGAGTATGATAAATTTATAGAAATATTAGATTACAATTATAATAAATCCGCTACATTTAGAAATACATCCTATTGTTTTAAAGAAATACACTTAAAAAATATATTATCAAATTTAGAGCATATTAATAAATCCTCTCCTTTTGATTATTATATAAATTCAAATGAAAATATACCAGCAATAGTCGTTTCAGCAGGACCATCTTTAGATAAAAATATAAAGGATTTGCTTCGTTTTAAAGATAAGTTAGATAAATTTTTTATCATAGCAGGGAATAGAACTCTAGGTCCACTAATAAAAAATAATATAAAACCTGACTTAGTTATGTCCATAGATCCACAAGAAGTAACGTATAAAATGCTTAGTGACTATCTAGAAGAAGATATTCCTCTCGTGTTCCATGAGAAATCAAATGAAAGACTGGTAAGGGAATATAAGGGACATAAAATATATACATCACAAGGTTTGTTTAGCACAATAGAACCATTAAGAAATATGACAATTTGTTATTCGGGTGGCTCTGTTGCCCACTGCAGTGTAGATATAGCGGTACTGTTAGGATGTAACCCCATAATATTAGTGGGTCAAGATCTTGCATACACATATGAAAAAGACCATGCTCAGATTGCTAGATTACCCATAGATGATATTTCAGGGAAAAACGAAGATATCGTATTAACAGATGTATATGGGAAAGACATAAAAAGCAATAGTATATTAAAAATATATAAAAAAAATCTAGAATATTATATAAAGGCATATACAGAATATGAGGATAAATCTTTTATCAATGTATCTTATGGTGCTCATATAGAGAATACTGTTCATAAAGAACTAAAAGATGTACTTAAAGACAGTAAATATAAACAGAAAAAAAATAGTTTAGATAAAAAAATGCTTGTTGAGATAGATTATATAGCTATAAAAAAATCACTGCTAGATTATATGGATGAATATATAACTAGGTGTGAAAAAAATGTATATGTTTGTAATGATCTTATCCAAAACCCAGTTTCTGATGAAGAGGCTAGAGTAAAGTTTAAAGAAGTATTAGATACCATAGATGAATTTATAAAAGATAAAAGGAGTCTATATATAAACGGATATGTAGATATGTTTTTATTTGAAATAAAAGAAAAATACTTTAGAACCAGTGCCAAGGATTATGGTGTAATATCATCAAATTTGGTTTATCAATGTAGTGTATTTTCAATATATTTTAAAGAATTGAAGAAAATGCTTGAAGAGATAAAGAATAAAATGATAGAGAGATAAGTATAAAAACATTGCCTATTTTAATTTAGTAAAAAACAGGCAATGTTTTTATTGTTTTACAGAGAAGTTTCTAGTCATTTTACTTAATCTATACAAAAAACATGAATGATTAAGATTGGGGAGATTTCGTAACTTATGTATGTAAAATTACATAAATTAAATTATAGATACTTAAACACAACTAAAGGGTTAAAGAGGTGTTTTTATGAAGAATATCTTAGTAATTGGATACAATGGGTTTATAGGTAAGAATCTATTAGAAGGTCTTAGTAGGATGGATGGAGTAAATATACTTAAATATGAAATGGATGATACTGGAAATAAGCTAAAAGAATATGTTGAAAAAGCTGACTTTATATATCATATAGCAGAATTTAAACAGTGTAATATGGATTTAACTAAATATATAGTTGAGACTCTTAAAAAACTAGATAAGAGTACACCTATATTGATAATATCATCAATTCAATCCAATCAATATGGTGTAAGTAATAAAAAAGCAGAAAATATTATTATTGATTACAGAGAAAAAACAGGGGCAAATGTGTATATATATAGGCTTGGTAATGTATTTGGTAAATGGAGTAAACCTAACTACAATGCACCTGTTGCAACATATTGTAATAATATAAGTAAAGATTTACACATAACTATATCTAATAAAAATAGAGAGCTTGAGCTTGTCTATATAGATGATGTAGTAGATAAGTTTTTGAAGCATATATATGAATCAAGTGATTATATTTACTATAATGTCAATCCAATCTATAGAATAACTATAAAAGAACTTGTAGATAGTATATATAAAATAAGAAAGAATGCAGAGTCATTGATTATGCCGAATATGGAAAGTGACTTTATGAAAAAGCTTTATGCTACTTATATAAGCTTTTTAAAACCTAAATATTTTTCATACGAATTAAAAGAGCACAAGGATGACTGCGGGAAAGTCAGTGAATTTATAAAATCAAAGCAGTTTGGTAAGATATCAGTATCAACTACTAATCAAGGGTGCATAAGATGGAATCACTATCATAACACTAAGGCTGAGAAAATATGTGTTGTAAAGGGATCCGCATTGATAAAATTTAAAAATATAAATACAAATGAAATAATAGAGTATTATTTATCTGATGAAAAATTTGAGGCAGTAGAAATACCTGTAGGCTATACTCATAGTATAGAAAATTTATTAGATGATGAGTTAATACTGCTTATTTGGGCTAGTCAAATATGTGATTATAAAAAAAAAGATACTTATTATTGTGAGACATGAAAATAAAAAAATCGCTTTATGCTAATCAATGGCTCATGTCGCCCGGGCTCCGAATGGTATTATATATTCAAAAGTATATGATTTCTTAGTATATGAACGAAGAAGGTGGTTTAATGCCACCTTCTTTGTGTTTTATAAAGTGTAATTATATGAAGTGTAAATATTATAACTCCAGATAAAGTAAATCCATATATAAAGCCGTATATATTTATAGAACTAATAGGTAGTAAGAAGTATATACAAAATAGTTGAACGGATAATCCGATTATATTATTGATAGTAGCATTGTATTCTTTTTCAATAGAATGAAGAATACTTGATAGAGTGTGATTTAATACCATAAAGAAAGTACTTATAGAAATTGCTTTTAAGTATATTCCTGCAAGTTCGCTATTAAATATTAACATACATATTTTCTCACCAAAGAAAAAGTATATTAAGCTTGAAGAAAATCCTATGCATGAAGTTAAAAATATAGAAAAAAATATTTTTTTATTTATTAAGCTGTAGTTTTTATGTGGCATTTCTTGAGAAATACTTGGAATCAAGTTTACAACTAATGCTGATGTTAAAGTAAAAGGTAAAAATAAAAAAGGAAATACCATACCGGTAATAGTTCCGTAAAGAGACATAGATTGCAAATGAGAGAGACCACTAAGTTCTAGTCTGCTAGGTATTAATATAGAACTAATAGACTGAATTACCACTGCAAAAACTCTATTAAATGTTATAGGAAGAGCCATTTTAGTTATGTTATTAATGCTATTTTTAAAGTCATTAAGTGTAATAGAGTAACTATTGGATAGCGTAGGCTCAAAAAACAAGTTTATTATTATAAATAATATATTTGCTATTTCTCCAACTGATATACCTATTAATGCTATAAGAGGATATATAGATTTATTTTTTGTAAATGAAAATAGTATAACTACAAATAGTACTCTGCTTAGTTGTTCTAATATTTGACCTATTGCCGGTATTTGAACTTTTTTTATACCATAATAATAGTTTCTTAGTATATTTGATACTGTAATTAATGATATAGCTGGTAGTATACATATTATCAACATTTGAGAATCATCAGAATGTATTAACTTAAATCCTATAAATTTTGAATTAAAAAATACTATTAATGATATTAGTATAGAGATAAAAAAAGACAGATACACTGTAGAAATAAAAAGTGAATTAATATTATGTTTATTATTCATTTTATTTTCTTTTGAAATAAGGCTATTTAGAGCAACTGGTATTCCTGTTGTTGTTAAGCACACACAAAGCATCAAAAAATGAAAAATCATATGAAAAATACCTAAACCATTCGCACCTATTTGTTTTGATAAAAATATTTTATATAAAAAGCCTATTATTCTAACTATAAAGTTTGATAAAAAAAGTATAGTTGTTGAATATATAAGATTTGGAATTTTCAACATATCACCTCCTTTTCAAATATATTCTTTAGATCTGTTTTTTATAACTTAGTAATAAAAAAAGCAATCGAAATGATTGCTTTTTTATAGTTCATCTTCAAAATCATCTAAAAATTCATCTTCTTTTTTATCGCAACGGGGCTCATCATGCTCAGGCTGAATTTCTTTCTTATCGCAACGGGGCTCATCATGCTCAGGCTGAATTTCTTTCTTATCTAAATGGGGCTCATCATGCTCATGTTCAATAATTAAGTCTCTAACGTTTACATTATTAAACCATACTTTAACTACATAGTTTTTATTAGGAGAAAGAGGACCAAATAGAAATTCTCCGTACTCATCTGTAAAAGCATAAGTTAAAGATTTTAAACTACGAGGTGGAGAAACTATTTCGAATAATTCAACAACAGCATCTTTTACTATTTTATCTTTAGAATCTTTTACTATTCCATGAATTATACCTCTTTTTTCTTCTCCTACTTTTATTACAGCGTCTATTTGTTCATTTTCTGTAGGGTTAAATCCAAATTTAACTAATCTAGCTCCCATATAATATAAAACCTCCTTAAATTAAACTCAAAATAATAATATTATTACTTTGTTTAAAATATGAATAAAAGTGGAATAAAAAATAATATATTAACTAATACAAAAATTATTAGTATTTATAAAGCTCCATGAATATAAATATATTAATAGTAAGTAGTTATGGGGGGGGATAAAATGTGACTACAAAAAAAAATAAATATTTAGTAAATATAAGCTTAAATAAATATATTTTTTATTTAGAGAGTAATGTATTATATGTAGAAATTATAAAAGATAACAATAAAAACAATAAAAAAGTTTTAGGAGATAATATAAAAGATTTTTCTGTAGCGCTTGATAACTTAGGTGTAATTCACATAGTGTGTATTGATTTTTGGGGAAAATTAATTCATTTCATAAATAAAAAGAATAGTTTTAAAAAAGAAGTAGTAGCTAATTTAAATGTAAATCTAAATGAATTTAAAAATATGAAATTATATGTTAATAAGGATATTTTAAATATACTAGTATTAGTATCTAATAAAGTTGAGAGTAAAATATGGAATTTAATCCATTATTCAATAAAAGAAAATAGACTTAAAAGCTATAAAATATGTGAATCAAATGATAAATATGTATCTTTTAAAACTGATTCTGATAAAAAAGGAAATATTCATTTGCTTTATAGATTAAATGATAATGATAAAAATCAAATTTTTTATAGAATGTTTAACTGTGAATATAATAGATGGAGTATTCGTGAGAGGTTAAGTTTTAGAAATGTAGATGCTGCTGATATGAGTATTTTATGTGATACAAATAATTTTCTTGACATAATATTTTCTAGTAAACAAAAACAAGATATTAGCTTTAGTTATTACAGAAAAAAAATAAATGAAAATTTAATTTCAAACTGGGAAAAATTAAAAATGCCTCAAAAAATAAAGGGATATTTTAATAATCAATTTTTAATTCAATTAGACGATTGTATTAAGTTGTTTTGGAAAGAAAATAATAAATTCTACTTTACTTCTACTAAAATTGGAGAAAGTTCATGGAGTGATATCAATTTAATTCAAATAAAAGAAGAAGATAATTTAAATCCTATTGTATATATTGGAACTGAATATAATAATTACAGTATTTTAAAAATGCCTCTAGGGTACTCAATCAATAAATATAAGAATTATCTAATAGGAGTAGATGAGATAATATATGAGAAAACAAAAAAATATATAAATGCAAATAATTATGTAAAACCATATAAAAAGATTAATTTAGAAAGTGCTGTAAGCTTAGAAGAAATAAGCATAAAATCTAGTTTACAAAACTATAGTGAGGATATAAAAAATTACTTTGAAAGAAAAAGTGAAATATCAGAGCTACTACAAGATAATTTTAAAGAAAATAAAAGAGAAGTTAAAGATGAAATGTTAGATTTACATTATGAAATCAAAAGTTTAAGAGAAAAGGAAAGATTAGCATTGAAAGTATTTTCAGAAATCAAAGATACTTATAATGATTTGAATAAAAAAATTAATGATTTATTGGATGATGGTAATATTGAAACTAATGTTAATAAAAAAAGTAAATTAAAGGTATTTGAAAAAATAATAAATCATTTTAAAAAAAATAATTAAAAAATATATGATCCGGGGGGATATTTATGATAATAAATAAAAGTGATTATAACCTTATAGATAGAAAGAATGAAGGTATATGGAATTTTTATATAAAAGATAATTCAATTTATTATAAAATAATTAACCAAGATATATGTAAAGAAGAAACAATACTTATAGATAATATAAAAAATTATGATATTAATATAGATAGTGAAAATAATATACATTTGATATGTGTAACATACAGTGGTGAATTTTGTTACTTCACTTATTCAAATAATGAATGGAAAAAAACTATTATAGAAGAATATGATCCTGAATTAAATAGTATTGATTATCTAGATATAATAATTATAGATAAAATAATTCATGTGTTTTATTCTTTTAGAAATGTTATAAATAAAAATTTATTAAACATAATTCATTATATTTATGATGATAAATGGAAAGTTAATTATCTAGAACAAATTTCACTATCAAACAATACAACTAATCCATATTTTGTTGACTATCATCCAAATGGAGATATATTTTTATTATTCAAAGAAGAAAAAGAAACGTATTTAAGAATTTTTAATTTATCATCTAGAACTTGGAAAGAATCACAAAAAATTAAATGTAGTATTGATGATGCAGATGTAATAAACTTTTTTATAGATAATAAGTATAATATAAACTTAATTTATAAAAATAATGCAACTACAATACATGCAGTTAATAATTCAGGAGATATATCAAATTACGATAAATGGAGCAAAAATATACTAGTTGAAGAAATAGAAGACATCAATTTCAGTATATTTGAAGTTGATACAAAATTATATATTATATGGAGAAATGAAGAGTTTTTATATTGTAAATACTCTGATGATTTTGGGATAAGCTGGATGAAAGAGCGAAAATTTAAATACGATAATATTTACAGTATTTGCTATAAAGGAAATGAATATAAAGATACAAAACTTTTAGAATACATTAATACTTTTGGGAATATTAAGGATAATGAAATATCTTTAGTAGGTATAGATGATAATATATTATTTTGTACAGAAATATTAGAAGAACCTATAGAAGAAAACGAAAATTTAGAAAGTAATAGAAATAACTCATATGATGAACAAATAATACAAAAAAATGATAGTGAAGAATATATTAAAGAAGATTCACTAACAATTGTAGATGATGTTAATTTTTTTAGATCTAATATAAAAGAAGAGTCAGTTAGTCAAAAAAATAATGAAACATTTTTCCAAAAATTAGGTAAATACTTTTAATAAGAAAAAAGAAGGCTGAATGCCTTCTTTTTTTAATCACAAGGATTACAACTGCAATCACATATTTCTTTTCTATCTACTTGTCTAGGGAATAAATCTGGAAAATCTACACCACATAATCCTGATTGTTCTTCTGGTTCGCAGAACCCTGTAGATAATACACATAGTTGAACAGGAACTTTAATTTTCTTTTCACATTTTATACATATAACTAGAGCAGCATATACTTGTATATGTCCATCAACTACTGATAAGCTTCTTATTCCAGCTGGAAGAATAACTTTACATAATGCAGCACAAAATTCTGCTAAAGATGGTGGAAAAGCTGCATTTGTTGAAGGAATACATAATTGTGCAAATCCAGTTAGAGATTTGTCTAACATGACATCGAATGTAGAAGTGAATTCTTTAGAATCTCCACTTGCAAATATTGCTTTACCACAAATTGTTATTCTAACAAATCCACAAACTTCTATGTCTTGCTCTATAATTATTGGAGTACCTACATGACGTCTACGTTCATCACATTCAGAAGTATCTATAAAAGATAAATTAAGCTGTTCTATTCCACCTGGTCCAGGTATAGGAGGTGGAAATTCTGTTACTCCATTTACAGATATTGTTTTAGGTATAACTTTTAGTCCTTTACTAGAGCAAGATACAGATACATCATCAAAACCTACTATTCCTTCAGTTGGAAAGCCTGGGTCAAATCTTTCTGATATTACTAAATCTAATTCTTTTTTTACTACTTTTGAATCATAAACTTTTTCTACAAATATACATTCTGCAGTTATTTTTTGTGGATCGTAACATTCTGGAGTACAGCATGATGCACTAGCTTTACAACAACCGCCTACAGATCTTGTATCAACATCATTACTATATATTTTTTTATCGTCATGAGTTCCACATGTCATAATATTCTTACCTCCTTTATATTAACAATAAGAATCTGAATAAGTACTATTCTAATTTCAGTATATGCAGTTATATGCATAAGGTTACATTATTTACTATAACAATTACTATCTTTGTTATTAGTATATGAAAATTGAAAACGAACTGTTCTATATGTGCTATATATTATATTAAAATCATATATTTTAATATAATAGTATTAATTAAGGTGGGGTGGATATGGGATTTATAAACTACAGTGAAACATTAATAAGAAACTCACATGGTGATATACTAAATTTTTATGTTAAGAATAAAAAATTATTTTTAAGAAAATTTAAATCTGAAATTGGATGGAGTAGTTCTGATGAAATAATAGATAATGTAATTTATGATAAATTAAGTATTGAAATTGATAAAGAAGATAAAATATACGGAGTTGCTATTACGGAAAGTGGAGAAGTATTATATATTCATACAGATAAAGATAATAACATTAAATTAAGTAAATTATTTGATTATGATTATAAAAAATATTTATTAATATATCCTTATATAAATAAGTGGGGTTCAAATCTGCACATAATTTACTATCTTCAAGATGTAAGAAATAATAAATATTGGGCAATATATAGTCATTACTTTAACGGAGAAAAATGGATACAAAATAATGTGGATTTTGTTTTGTCTTACCCTATTGTAAATCCATTTGAAGTTATATTTAATGAAAATAATTTAAATATTTTTTATATAAATATGATTAATGGGGTTGAGCAGATATTTTTAAGTAAGTTTAATAATTTAAATAAATCATGGGATAAACCTATTCAAATAACTAATACAAATAATAAGAAATTATATTTGAGTGTTTTAAATGAAAGAGATAATTATAATATTACATGGTCTGAGTTTGTCAATGATAATTTAGTAATAAAATATACTAATGGTTATTTTAATGAAGATATATTTAATATATCTAATATGATAAATATATCAGAGCTATCTAACTGCTCTTTTCCTACATTTGTAAAAACAGGGGATGTATTGTGGGTTGTATGGACTCAAATGAATAATCTATACAGCTCATATTCTTTTGATAATGGAAAGACTTGGAGTGATCCTGAAATGGATTATCAGAGTGTAAAGAATAAATTTATTATATATAAATTTAGAACAAATAATATCGAAGATTTGAATCAATTCAAATTGAACACTACTTTTGGAACAAATAAAATGTCTTTTATTGGATTTAAAAATATTAAAAAAAGCTGATGGATTATCCATCAGCTTTTTTATTTTAATTAGTAAATACAAGATGGGCAAGCTGCAATTGCAGAAATGTCTTTTTCATTTATAGCGTAGGTAGGAGTATTAGTACCAGCGATATCAACTTTAACTAATTGAAGTGTATAGGTACAGCATTTTCCAGCAGGATCATCACAGCATGGACGATCAAGGCATTCACAGAAAGTAACTGTAAAAGTATCTTCTGTTGTTAAAGTATCTTCGTCTGTTATTAATACATCATCAGTAGTAGATCTTTCATATGTCCAAAGACGTAATGATTCTTCATCTTCGTTTTTACATTTTCTTACAAGTCTAAATGTTAAAACTATACTAGAAGGAGTTTCGGTACTTGCACAACCAACAAGCACAGACTTAATTAATGAAGAATATTCTATTTTAACACGAGGTTTATATAATCTTGTTGTATCTATAGTAACTTCAGCTAGTGGGATAGGTGTATCTGGTGTAGCAGGTCTAAGTGCATCAAGTGTTGGAGGTAGACTTCTAAAAATTTCTTTTCCACATTCTAATATTGCGCCACAATCTTTCGTTTTGTGATGATCGTGGTGGTGATAATCGCAGTGATCATATTTCTTCTTATCATAACAATTACAATCATCTTTTTTATAAGTATTACAATATGTTGACATAAACAAAATCCCCCTTTATTTATATTGGCTTTCTAATTTATATTAGAAACCTAATATATTTTATGATAGAAGAAGGTATAGTGTGATAAAGTTAAACTATTATCTTCTTCTTAGTAAAATATACTCTAGTTAGTAAGGGTATATTCTACTCTTCTCCTAACAATATATTCTAATTTACAAATAAGGTTACATATATTATAAAAATATTTATTTTTAAAATGTATGCAATAATACTTGCAAAATAATGCTTAATAAGTAGGAAAAGCACAATAAAAGTGAATGAAAAAAATACGAGTTATTCAATTGACAAACAAATGAATGAATGATATAATAAAATTGCAAGAAGGGATAGATCAAAGGAGGGGTATTAATGAGAGAATTAAGTAATACTGCAAATATTAACGTTGTTGACATAGATAAAATTGAAAAAGAAAATAGAAAATGTAGAGTAATAACTTGTATACACTGCGTAGGAGATAGATGTACGAATGATACTTGTGAGATGTATGAAAGATCATTAATTCAAGAAGCGTAGATTATATTTAAAAGTCCCATTATAGGGGCTTTTTTTTGTTGGCTAGATACAAGTTGTATGATTGCATAAAATAAGCAGGTTTATGTGCTTAATCCAAAATGAAGGGTATTTTTATAGATAGTTTAGATAACCCACAGAACCTAAGAAAAAAGCATAAAAAAGACCTAGATTTCATTTGTACAAAATCTAGATAGTTAACAATTTTTTTAAGAAATTATGTTATAATAAAACTGGTGATATATATGACAAAATACGAGTTCGATATAGTTACAAATAATATTCCTAAGTATGTTCAGGTATATAGGAATATTAAAGAAATGATAGAAAATGAAAAGGTTACAAAGAATGAAAAATTACCACCGATAAGGAAAATTTCAAACTTACTTGGTGTTAATACATCTACTATAGTAAAGGCATATGAACTATTAGAAAATGAGGGATATATATATAAAATAGTAGGAAGTGGAAGCTACGTAACAGATATTAAAAACTATAATAAGACATCTTCAATTATAGATGATAAAATAATAGGATTTGATCTTGGTAATCCATCTACAGATATATTTCCTATTGAGAATTTTAAAAAAGCTATAAATATGGCTCTTCAAAATGAAGGACCGTCTTTATTTGAATATGATGAAGGTCTTGGGTATCTAGCTCTTAGAAATTCTATATGCGATTATTTAAAGAGTTTAAATATATATACAGATTCATCTACAATACAAATAATATCTGGTGCACAGCAAGGGATAGATATTATTTGTAAAACACTTATTAACTACGGTGATGTTATATTTTGTGAGGAACCTACGTACAGTGGAGCTTTGGAAATATTTAAAAACAAGGGTGCAAAAGTTATGCAGGTTCCATTATTGAATGATGGAATGGATATTGGTATTCTAAAGTTAAAATTAGAAAAAATAAGGCCTAAACTATTATATGTTATGCCAAATTATCAAAATCCAACTGGAATATCATATTCTAAGCAGAAAAAGAAGAAGCTTATAGAACTTGCAAATGAATATGATTTTTATATATTAGAAGACGATTTTTTAAGTGATTTTAAATTTTATTCAGAAGATAATAATACATTAAGATCATATGACGATTCTAATAGGGTTATATATATTAAGAGTTTTTCAAAAATATTAATGCCAGGACTTAGAATTGGTTTTATGGATATACCTATAGGAATTTTAAATAAGGTAATATGGGCTAAATATTCAAGTGATATAGTAACATCAAGTCTAGTTCAAAAGTCATTGTATTATTATATGAAGTATTATGACTTCAAAAATCATTTGAAAAATGTAGAACAAACGTATAAAATAAGATTTGATAGTATGATTAATTCAATCGAAATGAGGTTATCTTCTAGAATAGAATTCAATAAGCCAACAGGAGGAATTAACTTTTTTATGTCTCTTCCAAAAGGATACTCTTCTATTGATTTTAGGAACTATTTGATACCATATGGGGTTTCTATTATGCCTGGAAACTATTTCTTCGATAATCCTATAGAAGATAGTTTTTTTAGGATCAATATAGCATCTACAAATTGTGAACAAATAGAAAAAGGAATACGTATAATAGATGAAAATTTAGATGGATTTTTATTAAAGTATAAAAACAATGTTGACTTTAAAAATAGTAGGATGTTCTTTAAATAATACATGCGACAGTATGAAGCGAATTTTTTAAGAAAGAGGTGTTTATATGTTATCTAAGGAAAAGATAGATAGAATAAATTATTTAGCAAAGAAAGCAAAGGTAGAAGGCTTAAATGAAGAAGAAAAAAAAGAACAACAAGATTTAAGAAAAGAATATATAGAAAATTTCAGAAAAGATTTTAGGGAAAAATTAGAGTGTATAGAAGTTGTAGATTAGTATATTAAGGGGGATATTTATGGCTGAAAAAAAATATGTTATTTTTAAACTTAACAATGAAGAATATGGAGTTGACATAATGAAGGTTAAAGAAGTCAGCGAAGTTAAGGAACGTGTTAAGGTTCCAAATACTCCTGATTTTGTAGATGGAATTATAAATATAAGGGGAGATGTAACTCCTATAATCAATTTAAAAAAGAGGTTCAATTTAACTGAGGATATAAACTTATGTGAACTATCTAGAATAATTGTAGTTAATATAGACGGTAAAATGATTGGATTTTTAGTAGATGATGCTTCTCATGTAATATCTATTGAGGATACTGATATAGAACCAGCTCCAGAAGTAATATCAGGAGATGATAGAGCTTATATTGAAGGTATTGGAAAAGTTGATTCAAGAATGATAATAATATTAAATCTTGAAGAAGTCCTAGATGAAAGAGAAAAAAATAGTATAAGTAGTATTGAATTTTAGTTCGAAAATAAAAGATTGTCATATGACAATCTTTTATTTTGTATATAGTGAAATTGATAAATACGTTAAATTTTATATGAATATCAGGTGAACAGGTGTTATATTTCTTTAAAATATAGTATAATAAAATGTAATGTCGAAAAATGAAAAAAAGAGGTAAATTATTGTGAATGAAGAAGAAATGGTCGTTAATTTTAATGAAGTATTTAACAAAGTCATAGATACTATAAAAGATAGCCAAAATGAAGTTTTGTCTATGTATGAAAGTGTACATAATGAGTGTGAAAAAATGAGAATAGATTTAGAAAACTTTAGGATAAGAGTTAAGTTTTTAATAGATGAAGTTGAATATTTGGAAAAAGAGGAAAAAAAGAGTAAGCAAAGATTAGCGTCTATAAGTCAAAATTTCCATAATCAAACAGAAGAGAAAATAAGACAGGCATATGAGGATGCTAAGAGTATACAGGTAAAACTTACGTTGAAAAGAGAAGAAGAAAAAAATATAATAAAAAGTAGAAATAATCTTGAGATAAGACTTAAGAAAATGAATGATATATTAAAAAAAGGCGAAATATATATGTCTAAGATGAAATCTGTTGTTGATTTTCTAATGGGAGATTTAGAAAATGTATCTCAGAAAATGACCTCGTTAGAGAGTAAAGCTCAGATTGGAATGAAGATAATAAAGTCACAAGAGGAAGAGAGAAGAAGAATAGTTAGAGATATTCACGATGGACCAGCACAGAGCATGGCTTCTTTAGTAATAAAGTCTGAAATAATAAATAGACTTTTAGATAAAGATATAGAATTATCTAGAGAGGAACTTAAAAATACAAAGAAAATTCTTAGGACTACACTTAGAGATTTAAGAAGAATTATGTATGATTTAAGTCCAACTTCATTAGATGATTTAGGTTTGATACCTACAATACAAAGAGCTATATCTGATATAGAATACGAAAATGATATAAATATAGATTTGATTGTAATTAATGATACAAAAATAATGCATCCTTTGGTTAGGATAACTACATTTAGAGTTATACAAGAATCTTTGAATAATGTATGCAAGCACTCTAAAGCTTCTAATGTCAAAATCAAACTGGATATAAATGAAAAAAGAGTAGCTGGTATTGTTGAAGATAATGGTATAGGATTTAATATGGATTGTGATAATATTATAAAAGGATCGTTGGGAATAGGATTTATGATGGAAAGAGCATCTTTATTAGATGGTCAATTAAAAATAGATAGTAAAATAGGGGAAGGAACTAAGATTATATTTGCTTTTCCTAATAAGGAGGTAAATGATGAAGCATAATATAAAGGTTATGATAGTGGATGATCATTCTCTTATGAGAGAGGGGCTTGCAAAAATATTGGAGCTTGAAGATGAGATAACTATTGTAGCAAAGGCTTGTGATGGATATGAAGCTATAGAATATTATAGAAAAAAAGATATAGACATAGTACTGTTGGATATTAATATGCCTAATATGAATGGTATAGAAACTTTAAGAAAATTAAAGGATATGGACCCATCTACCAAGGTTATAATGTTGACTATATATGATGAAAGAGAATATCTTATAGAAACTTTGAATCTGGGAGCTAATGGATATATGCTTAAAGATTCAGAATCATCAAGTTTAGTTTCTGCAATAATAAATGTATATAATGGGGGAAGTTATGTTCATCCAAATCTTGCTGGAGAATTATTAAGAGAGATAAACAAAAGAAAAGATAGAAATGCAGTTAAGGAAGGGCTAGATAGCTTGACTAAGAGAGAATATGAGGTACTATCACTTATTGCTGAAGGTCTTAGTAATAAGGAAATTTCGGAAAGACTTTACATAAGTGAGAAGACTGTAAAAAATCATGTTTCTAGTATATTGAGAAAAATTGAGGTGTCTGATAGAACTCAAGCAGCTATATATGCATATAAAAATAACATAAAAAAATTATAAATAAATCGTATCAACAGATACGATTTTTTATAATGAATAGGAAATACTAAAAAATATAGAATAATGAATGAAAATACTAAAGATTTGATGAATTGAGATTTTCCAAAAACAACCTGCAAAATATGATATAATAAAAATAATATGTTAAAATTATACTATACGGAAGGTGGTAAATATGAATTTAACTCATGAATTTAAAAATGCATGGAAAAATTTAAAAGATGGAGATATGGATGCTCTAATGTCTTATTCTAAGGAGTATATGGACTTTTTAGACAATGGAAAGACTGAAAGAAGATGTGTGGATTATATAATTAAGAAGGCAAAGGAGCAAGGATATATTTCGTTAGAAGAAGCTTTAGAAAATAATAATATTAAAGCAGGTTCTAAAATATATGCAAATAACAAGGATAAAGGGGTAGCATTATTTGTAGTAGGACAAAATGATATAGAAAAAGGTATGAAGATAGTTGGATCTCACATAGATTCACCAAGACTAGATTTAAAACCATTTCCACTTTATGAAGATGGTAATTTAGCTCTTTTAAAGACTCATTACTATGGAGGAATTAAAAAGTATCAATGGACATCTATTCCTTTAAGTATGCATGGTGTTGTTTATACTAAGGATGGAAATAAGGTTGATGTTAACATAGGTGATGATGAAAATGATCCAATAGTATACATAAGTGATCTTTTAATACATTTAGCTAAGGATCAAATGGGTAAAAAACTTGCTGAAGGTATTACAGGTGAGGGTCTTAATGTTTTAATAGGCCATATACCTTTAAAGGATGAAGAAAAGGATGCTGTTAAGAAGAGTGTGTTAAAATTATTAAATGAGAAATATCAAATGACAGAAGAAGATTTTTTAACTGCTGAAATTGAAATAGTTCCTGCTGGAAAGGCAAGAGATGTAGGTCTTGATAGATCTATGATTGCAGCTTACGGACACGATGATAGAGTTTGTACATTTGCAGGACTTAAAGGTATTTTTGAAGTAGAAAATCCTGAGTATACAGCTGTTGGATTATTTGTAGATAAAGAAGAAGTTGGTTCTATGGGTAATACAGGAATGCAATCTAGATTCTTTGAAAATACAGTTGCCGAAATTATAAACGCTCAAGGAGATTATAATGATTTGAAATTAAGAAGAGCCTTAGGTAATTCAAAGGTATTATCTGCAGATGTTACTTGTGGTTTTGATCCAAACTTCCCAGATGTTGTTGATAAGAGAAATGCAGCATTTATAGGACATGGTGTAGTTGTATCTAAATACACTGGAGCTAGAGGGAAATCTGGTTGTAATGATGCAAATGCAGAATTTTTATCTGAAATAAGAAAGACTTTTGATGGAAATGATGTTACATGGCAAGTAGGAGAACTTGGAAAGGTAGATCAAGGTGGAGGCGGAACTATAGCCTACATACTAGCAAATTATGGAGCAGAAGTTGTAGATTGTGGAGTTGCTCTTTTAAGTATGCATGCACCTATGGAACTTGCAAGTAAAGTGGATTGCTATGAGACTTTCAAGGCTTATAGAGGATTTTTAAAGTAGTTTTTAAAAGCGATTAGTAAGTGAATTTGTATGGTTAAGCGAAAAATGAAGATTATTGAAATAACGCTACTTAGTCAATATTTTAATAAAACTAAAGATTGTGCCTTATTAAATATCCTAAAACTTCTTAAACTCTCTTACGGTCAGACAAAGAAGTTTTTTAACGGATATTTAAACGGCGCAATCTAAGGTTTATAGTAAAATATTAACAGAAAAGTAGCTAACATTTCAATAATCTTCATTTTTTAGTTTGGTTGTTTAGATTTTGAGTAGATTCAAGAAAAAGTATTTTAAAGAGTTGAAGATTTTTTTCTTTTACAGTGAATATGGTGTTATTTAGTAATAGGAACCAAACTAAAAATATGTCTATGAAAATGTTAGCGACTGCTTTTAGATATTTTGACTAAGTAAACTTAGCTTTTGTCGTTGAATAATCTGTTAAGAAATTTACGTGTCTGACCGTAGGGAGTTCGGAAATTTTAAGATTATTCATAAGACAGAGGGTTAGTTTGCTTCAAAATATCGTTGCACGAGCGTTATTTCCATAGATATATTTTTGATAACCTACATGAAATCAAAGAAAGTATGCATTTGAAATATTTAAAATTAAGTGAATTTTTTATTCGAAAAAATTCTTGATATGATCTATAAATTTTTCTTCTAAAGGTGTATTTATTCTTTTTTTAGAATATATAAAATAAAATTTTCTTTGAAGATTCAATTCTTTTATCTTATAGGCTTTAAGTGATTTGGAACTTATATCATTTACTATAGACTTATTAGATACAATAGAAAGACCTATTCCTTTTTTCACCATCTCTTTAGTTGCTTCGTTGCTTTCTACATGTGCTATTACATTAAAATAATCTAATGGAAGATTATTTTTTTTAAGTTCATTTACTATAACCTTTCTAGTTCCTGAACCTTCTTTTCTCATTATAAGGTTTTTGTTTTTAAGAGAAGAAATACTCACATATGAATCATCATCTATAATATTATAATCATAAGGAGCTATTAAAACGAGCTCATCTTTTATTAGATCTATATATTGTATTTGTGAGTTTGGAATTTTTGAACCTACAAATCCGAAGTTTACTTTTTCATTTAATATTTCATCGATTGCATCATATGAATCATGATGAGTTATAGTGAATTTCACATCAGGAAAATCGTTTATAAAAGATTTTAAAATGTCTGGGAGTATATATGTTTCAGGAATAGAACTTGAGGTTATATCTATAATACCCTCTATTTTTCCCTCGTACTCTTTTAAATTGAATAGTGCTTTTTTTCTTGAATTTAGTATTTCAAGGGCATGAGAATAAAGAATTTCTCCCGGTTCAGTTAAAGATATATTTTTGTTATTTCTGTTTATTAAAATAGTTTCCAGCTCTTTTTCGAGATTTTGAATATGGGTAGTTATAGTAGGTTGTGTTAAAAATAGTTCTTTGGCAGCTTTTGAGAAACTTTTATGTTTTGCTATTTCAATAAATGTTTCGAGTTGCTTAAAATCCATAGTATCTACTCCTTTTATTAAATTATAAGTAAATTATAACATATAGTTATAATATGTTGTTAAATAACATATAGATTCTCAAGCCTTAAAATAAAGGAGTATATGAGGATGTATTGGATGCGTTAGCATAAAACGAATTTTTGGAATATGAGAGGTGATTAGATGGATAAAAATGAGATATCTAACCTTTTAAAAAAGCCTGAGGGTGCAAAGCTTGATTATAAATTAAAAATAAACTTGAATACTCAAGCTGAAAAAAAAGAATTGGCTAAAGATATACTAGCAATTGCTAATACATACGGAGGAAGGGGTTATATAATATTTGGAATTGAGGATAAAACAAAGAATGTAATAGGTATTCAAAAGGATTCTTATGCAGAGGAAAAAATACAGCAGATACTATCAAATAGAATAGATCCTCCAGTGAGTATAAAAATGGAGTATGAAGAGTATGAGGGAAAAATATTAGGAATACTGGTAATATTTAAAAGTAACCAAAAGCCTCATCAATTAAGACAAAATGGAAGCTTTTATATAAGAAGGGGATCTACTACTGATATAGCTAGAAGGCATGAAGTTGCAAGTATGTTTGAGGAAAGTGGTATTATAAATACGGAAATGATGCCTGTTGTTGAAAGTGATATAAGTGAAATAGATGAAAAGATAGTTCGTGCATATTGTAAAAAGATAAATATTAATGAAGATATATCTATAGAACTATTAGAAAATCTAGGGATATGCATAAAGATGGAAGATGGGAATTATGTGACTACATTAGGAGGATTATTGGTTTTTGGAAATCATCCTCAAAAACATATAACAAGTTCATCTATAAGGGTTATAGATAATTTGGATAAAGAGGCTACTACTAAAATATTTCATGGGAATATAATATATATGTTAAATGAGGTCGAATATTATCTTGGGAATGTTTTAAAAAACTATAATTACCCTATAGAGGGTCTTTATGAATGCATTAGAAATAGCTTGGTGCATAGAGATTATTATGATTTAACAAGGGAGATAGTTATATATTTGGGAAAAGACAAAGTTGAGGTAAATAATCCAGGGGTACTTATTAGAGGAGACAGTATAAATACTATAGTAAAAGAAAATAATCCATCTAGAAGAAATGATTGGATATATCAAAGGTTATTAATTCTGGATGATAAGATGAGGTTTTTAGGAAGTGGAATGGGTTTTAATAGAATAAAGAATTCTTTTGAGAAAAAAGGAAGTGTTAAATTTATAAATGTAACTAAAAGAAATTTATTTAGAGCTATTCTACCTGGGGTTAGGTAGATGGATATGGGAATAAAAAAAAGATAGGTATATACCTATCTTTTTTTGATTGGTGCCCGAGGCGAGACTCGAACTCGCAAAACCACGATTTTGAGTCGCGTACGTATGCCAATTCCATCACTCGGGCAAAAAACCTTACAAATAAATATTAACATATATAATAAAAAAAATCAACATATTTAAAAAAATATATGATTTAGTTGATAGTTTAGTTCTTTAATCAAGGTCAGCTACAAGTTTAAATTTATATAATTTCCTTGTGATTAAAGCATATAATAATGATATAATAAGGGGAAACTTAATTCAGGTGGAGTTTGACTTCATCTGAATTATTTATGTTATTTTTGAATATGGAGTGTGAGAAACGTGAATAAAAAACTTGTTATAATAGATGGAAACTCTTTGATGAATAGGGCATTTTATGCTCTGCCAGATCTTATGAATAAAGAAGGATTACATACTAATGCAATATATGGATTTACTACTATGCTATTTAAGATAATAGATGAATATAAACCAACACATATGAGTGTTGCATTTGATCTTAAAGCACCTACGTTTAGACATAAACAGTATGAAGATTATAAAGCTGGAAGAAAAAAGATGCCTGATGAATTAAGAGTTCAGGTTGAACCACTAAAAGAACTTTTAGATGCATTTAAGATACATAGGCTTGAAATGGAAGGCTTTGAAGCTGATGATATAATTGGAACGGTATCTAAAAAAGCAGAAGAAGATGATTTTGAGGTTATTATAGTTACAGGAGACAAGGATGCTATACAACTTGCATCTTATAAGACTAAGATACTTATAACTAAAAAAGGTATAACGGAACTTGAAATTTATGATTATGATGAAGTTTTAAAAAGATATGAGTTAACTCCAGATCAATTTATAGATCTTAAAGGACTTATGGGAGATAAGTCTGATAATATACCAGGAGTACCTGGAATAGGAGAAAAAACAGGAATTAAGCTTTTAAAGGAATTTGAAACAATTGAAAATTTAGTTCAAAATACAGACAAGCTAAAGGGAAGTGTAAAGAAAAAAATAGAGGAAAATATAGACACAGCTCTTATGAGTAAGCGTCTTGCCACAATAGTAAGAGATATGCCTATTGATATGGATGTAGATGAACTAAAACTTGAAAATTATGATGAACAAAGGATAATAAAGCTTTTCAATACTTTTGGGTTCAATAGTTTAATTAAAAGAATAAGCATGAACAAAGAGGTAGTGGAAGAAAATGATATAGAGTCTGTACTAATAAACGATGATAATATAGATTTTGTTATAGATGAAATAAAGAACAAAAAATATATGTTCTTAAAGACTGTTACAAAACAAGGAAATATATTAGATAAAAATATTATATATATGTTTATAGGCTTAGAGCAAGATAAGGTATATTATATAAACGAAGAAAGATTTATCTTAAAATTAAAAGATGTATTAGAATCAGAAGATATAGAAAAATACGGTTATAAATTAAAGGAAGAATATATTGCTCTTAGAAGTTATGATATAGATATCAAAAATATGAAGTTTGATATTGTAATAGGAGAATATTTAATAGATGCTACAAGTTCTAATTACTTACACGATAATTTAGCAGCCAAATATATGGGAAAAAATATAAATAGTGAGGAAGAACTGTTAGGAAAGGGTAAGAAGGCCAAAAAATTTGAAGAATTAGAAGAAGATATTTTGGTTAGATATTTTAATACTTTAATCGAAGTTGTTATAGGTATAAAAAATGAGATGGAAAAAACTATAGATAAATATGAGATGCAAGAACTTTTTTATGATATAGAAATGCCACTTATTGAAGTTTTAGGATATATGGAGTATGAAGGATTCAAGGTTGATATTGAAAAGTTAGAACAGCTTAAGGAAGAATATTCAATTATAATTAAGACTTTAGAAAAAGATATATACGACATGGCTGGGGCAGAATTTAATATAAATTCACCTAAGCAACTTGGAGTTATACTGTTTGAAAAATTAGAACTTCCTGTAATCAAAAAGACTAAAACTGGATATTCAACTAACGCTGAAGTTCTTGAAAAATTAAGACCTGAACATGAGATAATAGACAAGATATCTGAATATAGACAGATTGTTAAGTTACAATCTACTTATGTAGACGGACTGTTAAATATAATAAATCAAAAGAGCAAGAGAATTCATTCATCTTTTAATCAAACTATAACTACTACGGGAAGAATATCATCTACTGAGCCTAATCTTCAAAATATTCCTGTAAGGCTTGAAATGGGAAGGAATTTAAGAAAGGTATTTATACCAAATGAAGGATATAGACTGGTTGATGCAGATTACTCTCAAATAGAACTTAGAGTACTTGCTCACATAAGTGATGATCAGAATTTGATAAATGCATTTAAAAGTGGAGAAGATATTCATACAAGTACTGCAGCAAAGGTGTTTGGTGTTGATATAAAAGATGTTGATAGTGAAATGAGAAGTGCTGCAAAGGCTGTTAACTTTGGGATAGTATACGGAATTAGTGATTTTGGATTAGCTAAAAATTTAAATATACCAGCTAAAAAAGCTAAAGAATATATAGATAATTACTTTGATAAATATCCTAATATAAAAAAATATATGGATGATATAGTAGAAAAGGCTAAAGCTGATGGGTATGTAAGTACTATTCTTAACAGAAGAAGATACATTCCTGAGATGAATTCTAAGAACTTTATAGTTAAAAACTTAGGAAAAAGATTAGCGATGAATACACCTATACAGGGAAGTGCTGCTGATGTTATAAAGATTGCAATGGTGAATGTGTATAAGAAGCTTAAAGAAGAAAATTTAAAATCAAAGCTTATTCTACAAGTGCACGATGAACTTATAATAGAGGCATTAGAAGATGAAATAGATGAAGTTGAAAAAATTCTGAAAAATGAAATGGAAAACGCTGTAAATATGAAGGTTAGATTAAGTATAGACCTTAATACAGGGAACTCATGGTATGAAACGAAGTAGGTGAGAATATGATAGTAATAGGTCTTACAGGGTCAATAGGAAGTGGGAAAAGTACGGTTTCTAATATTTTAAAGAAAAAGAATATGGACATAATAGATGCAGATGAAATTTCGAGAAAAATATTTGATGATAAAAAAGCTCTTGATGTGCTTGTTGAACATTTTGGAAGTGAAATACTTAATTCTGATAATGTGTTAGATAGAAAAAAATTAGGAAGTATTGTTTTCTCCGATGAAGATAAGCTTAAAAAACTAAATTCTATAACTCATCCTATAATAATAAACAATATAAAAGACGGTATAGACAAATTCAATAAACAAGGGAAAAAAATTGTGATATTAGATGCGCCTCTTTTAATAGAGGCAAATCTATTAGATTTAGTAGATATGGTACTTCTTGTTATGTGCAATGAAAATGTACAGATTAAAAGAATCATAAAAAGAGATAATATAAGCAAAGAGGATGCTATATTGAGAATTAGATCACAGATGAGTGTAGAAGATAAGAAAAAGTATGCTGATTATATAATAGATAATTCATATAATCAGGATAAGCTTGAAGCAGATGTAGAAAAATTTTGCAATTATGTGGAGGAAACGTGTTTTGATTAAAAAGAAGTATTTTATTATTTATGCTATTATACTTATTGCTGGCTTAACATTTGGAGTAGATAGATGTTTAAAAATAGTATATCCCATACATTATGAAGAGTATGTAATGAAATATTCTAAGGAATACAATATAGATCCGTATCTAGTATTTTCTATAATAAAGGCTGAAAGTAAATTTTTTCCTTATGCAGAGTCTAATAGGGAGGCTAAAGGTCTTATGCAAATATCAAATATTACTCAGCAGTGGGCTAAGGATGAACTTCAAATGGGAGATATAAATATATTTAATCCAGAGACTAACGTTCAAATAGGATGCTGGTATATAAGTAAGTTATTTAAGCAATTTGATGATAAGGACTTGGTAATAGCGGCATATAATGGTGGATCTGGCAATGTAGATAAATGGTTAAAAGATCAAAGGTATAGTGAAAATGGAATAAACTTAAATAAAATACCTTTTAAAGAAACTAGTGATTATGTGAATAAGGTAAATAAATATTACAAAAGATACAAAGCTATTTATGAGAAATGAGGAAAAAACTAATGAAAAAAATTAAAATTATTTTTCTTTTAATTATGGTTGTATTTCTCTTTGGATGTAGTAAAGATGATACTAAGATAGATGTGGATTTGCAAAAAGCTATATTACAAGAGGAAGACTTAACTCCTAAGAATGGCGGTAAAATAAACATTTCGGTTGTTGAATTTAGAACTTTAAATCCTCTTTTAAATAATGAAAAATCTCTAGATCAAGCTCTTAAATTAGTATATGATAGTCTATTTGTGGTAGATGAAAATTACAATATAAAACCAAAGCTTGTGAAAGATTACACTCTTTCTCAGGATGGAATGAGTTTGAATATAAATTTAAAAGACAATATACGTTGGCATGATGGAGTTGGCTTAACCAGTCAAGATGTTGAATTTACAATAAATCTACTAAAAACATTAGATAAAAGTACTTATAATCCTCTTCTTGATAATGTATCTAGAGTAGAGGTTTTATCTGATACTAGCTTTAATATAGTATTTAATAATTCATATTCTTTTTCTTTAGAAAATTTCATATTTCCAATACTTCCAAAGCATAGACTTGCTGGTTTGAGCACTGATGATATGAAGCTTTATTCAAACAATTTAATAGGCTCTGGAATGTATAAAATAGACAAATATGAAAAAAGAAAATATATAGATTTAGTAAGAAATGAAGATTACTACGACAAAAAACCGTATATAGATAAGGTAAGATTAGTTATAGTACCTGATAAAGAAGCTGAAGAGAGTATGATTATATCTCTTGAAACGGATATTTGCAAAATAGATAAGATAATAAGTGGAGAGTTTCCTGCTAAGAGATTTGATATAAACAAGTATACAGGTAATGAGTATGAATTTGTAGCATTAAATTTCGATAACCAGTATATACAAGATATAAACTTTAGAAAAGCGTTATTATATAGTATAGATAGGAAAAAAATACTAAAGGATGTTTATTTGGATAATGGAGATGTAGTGGAATTTCCATTAAATAAAAAATCTAAATACTACAATAAAGAATTAAAAGCTGTTAAATATGATGCAGATAAGGCCAAAAAATATCTGAAAAATATAAACTTAGAGGAAGCTCAGTTTAGAGTTGTTGTAAATCAAGAAAATTTGGAAAGACTAAAAGAGGCTTATTTAATAAAAACTTCATTGTCTGATGTAGGAATTGATGTAGAGGTAGTAGAACTTTCTGGAGAAGATCTTACGAATGCTATTAATAACAAGGATTATGATCTAGCACTTCTAGGATGGACACTTCCTATTGTTCCTGATCCTAGGTTTAATTTCAATAATAGTTTCACAAATTACAATGACGATAATGTAAATATATTGATTCAAAAGCTTATAAGTTCTAATAGTGAATCTGAAAAGATACAAAACTATAATGAGCTAGAGAAATATGTTAGCAACAATGTTCCGTTTATAAGTTTGTTGGTTAAGGATAAGAACTTGGTTTTAAATAATAAAATTAAAGGAAAACTGGATTCGAATGAATTTAATGTATACAATGGTTTTGAAAATATATATGTAAGTGAATAAAAAAATGTATTGACTTATATATACAGAACAATTAGAATATTATTAAAGATTGAGTATGCGGATGTGGTGGAATCGGCAGACACGCTATCTTGAGGGGGTAGTGAGCTACGCTCGTATGGGTTCAAGTCCCGTCATCCGCACCAGTTATATAAAGACCTGAGGGTCTTTTTTTATTATAAAACTTTCAATAAAAAGACTCCACTTTTTAAAGTGGAGTCTTTTTTTACTTGTCTTTTTCAAAGTTTGAGCAGTCTGTGCACTCTGGACATGTAGCTTCACTCTTGTGCTTAGTAATTTCTACATGAGTAAGAGTACAGTTATTAAAAGTCTTTGCGTGGTATCTACACTCACTAACGGTACATCCTATATTATGGTTTCCTTGATTCATTATAACACCTCCTAAAAGTCTAATAATAGTATTAGCTTTTCAAAGAGATTAATAGCAAGAAATATTTACATGAAAAATCAAATTTTCCTGGGAAATACAAAAAAATATATAGTTCGGCTTTATTTAATAAATTACAACATTAAATTATATTTTTGATTGAATTAATGATTTGCAAAGTTCAATAAAATTTCTTTCAAATAAGTCATTGTCTGATTTGGTTCTTTTTTTTGCGCTTTTGGTTCTTTTTCTAGCTTTTCTAGCTTTTTGAGATAAATGTCTTTGAAGAAGTAGCATATCTATATTGTCATCAGTATAAATAAGTCCATTTTGATTTATAACATGAGCTTTTTTGGCAAGCACCATGGCAGCTAGTCCATAATCTTGTGTAATGACTACATCACCTTTTTCAACTGAATTTATCAAAGCCATATCTACAGAGTCTTTTCCTTGACCTACAGTAATAATCTTTGAATAATTATCATGTAGAATATGACTTGTGTCTATAAACATCATGACAGCTATATTAAAGTGTTTAGCGACTTTAACTATTATATCCTTAACGGGACAAGCATCTGCATCAACGAGAATTCTCATAAGTTACTCCTTTATATATTGTTATTATATTATAAAGCTAAAAATTCAGATGGAGATTTTAATCTAACTGAATTTTTAGCTTTCGTATAAATTATATCGTATAGATAAGTGAATTGATATACTTAAACATAAATATAAGTAATAATATGAAGGTTAAGCTTAGTTTTAAATTATAATTACTAAGTAAAGTACTCTATAGTGCTGTTTTCAAAATTTTCGTATATAAGGTTTGATATATATTCTTTTAATTCACTGCTTTTTTCTTTTGGGTATACATACTTAAATTTCCCATAAGGGCCCCATTTTAGCTGTCTGTTGTCTTCGTTAAGATCAAGTTTTGTCTTTGGAAAGCGAGTGAGAATAAGTTCTTTGGCAGTGCTTGTGAATCTATGCTGAATAAGCTCAAATGTTATAGGATTGTTGTAGTCTTTGAGTTCTTTTTTTAGTTTTATTATTAATTCTTTATACTCAGTCTTCCAATTATCATAAATCATAATAGGCGCTATGATAAATCCTAGAGGATATTGACTGGAGGATATCTTTTTTGATGCCATTATTCTTTCTTCAAAGCTTGATGTGTTGTGCTCAAAATTATTTATAACGTATCTTGTGTTTATACTAAACCTGAATTTAGTATGATTGTTATGATCTATATTTAAAAAAGAATCTACGTTATCATATTTAGTTATAACTCTAAGTCTTCCATTTTCTGAATTTGAAAAGAATTCGATGCATTTTTTTAGATTTCCAGTTAAATGTTCAAGTGCAACAGGGTCAGTTATACTTCCGCATTCAAATGTTGTTATATTTGGATGGTTATTATCTATATGTGTTTTAATAACATCTAATATCTCGTCTATATTTACGAATACCTTCATAAAAGGTTTTTCACCTTGAGTAGTTTGAAGATAACAGTATTCACAGTGACCTGGACACGAACTGGATAGAGAAAACTGATAGTCGGCAGATGGTTTACAGGGTTTTAATTTCTTTTGTTTATTAACTGTAAGGTATATGGTCTTTTTAGATTTTGAGTAATTTTCTAAAGAGTTTTTTCCATCTATTACAACTTTTCTTGATATTTCTATAGGAATATTTAATTCTTTTAGATGATTAACACTAATCTGACCTACATCGTATTTTAATGCTCTAGGATCTATATATGCTTTATCTGGTATAAAATTTTTCATGTTTTTCACCTCTTAATTATTATTTCAAATAACATTTCATTTATACAAATTCAGATGTAAAGTGAAATTTAATTCAGATGGGATTTTAGCTTTCGGATAAATAAAATATAATCAATAGATAAAAAAATAAAATTTTATATAAAATTCAAATTATAAAAATGTTATAATAATATAAAGATATTTTAGTAATACATACTAGTAAAAGAAGGTGATTTTAATGAAGGATTTATATTGTGCAGTTGATTTAGGTGGAACGAAGATTAATATAGGTATTATGACTAAAGAAGGAGAAGTTCTTGATAATATTAAGATACCTACAGAGGTTGAAAAAGGACCTGATAATAGTATAAATAACATAAAAAAGACTATATATGAATTATTAGAAAGATTGAATTTAACTAAGAATGATTTAAAGGGAATAGGAATAGGTTCTCCTGGACCAATAGATAGTGAAAAAGGAATAATAGTTGAAAGTGGAAATTTAAAAGGTTGGAAAAATGTAAAGTTAGTAGAAAAGTTATCTGAAGAATTTGAAGGAATTAATATAAAGCTTCAAAATGATGGTAATGCAGCAGCACTTGGAGAGTATTTATTTGGGTTTGGAAAAGGATGCAAAAATTTTATATATATAACTGTTAGTACAGGCGTTGGGGGTGGAGCTATAATAGATTCTAAGCTTCAAATAGGAGCTAGCTCAAATGGATTTGAAGCAGGTCATATGATAATTAACATGAATGGTAGAAAATGTAATTGTGGGAACGAGGGTTGTTTCGAAGCTTATGCATCTGGTACAGCTATAGAAAAAATTGCTTCTGAGAGAATTGAAAATGAAGAAAGTATTATATCTGAGCTAGCTCAAGGTGGAAAAGTAAAGGCTGAATATGTATTTGAAGCAGCTAAAAGAGGAGATAAGCTTGCTTTAGAAATAGTAGAAAATGAGGGATACTATTTAGGTGTTGGTATTTTTAATATCATTGCTATGTACAATCCAGAAAAAATAAGTATAGGCGGTGGAGTTTCTAATTGTCTAGAAATGTTTTATGATAAGATGATGGATACTATAAATAGTATGTCTTTAAAGCCTAGTACTCAAATTTGTAAAATAGAAAAGGCTAAGAGAGATGATTGTGGACTTGTTGGAGCTGGGGCTTTGGCATTTTATGATATATAAGTGAGAAAAAATTACTGCCTTTATAAAGGCAGTAATTTTTTTGCATATAAATAAATTCATAATAATAAATATATACCATATGAATATTAGTATATGGGGGGATATTGTGGTATATAATAAATGTAGAAAAAAAAGAAGAATCAAAATTGAAGATTCTATAAAAGACTTAATTTCTATACAGAATATACTACACGATAAAATGAATGAATTAAAAAAAATTATAGATGATGATAATATAAATGAAATTTTGCAGAATAAGAATAGGTTTAATGAAATAGATATCGAAAGTATGTTAGCTTGTACTAAAAAAAATATAGATTCAGTTAAATGTATAAATTTTAAAAAGGGAAAATGTAAATACTGCATAGAGGATTCTATTAAAAGACATGAATATTTAATCCATAAAATTCAAAATGATATAAACAAATACAATCAATATATAAATACATTTAAGGATATAATTTATTTGAAGAATGAAAAAAATATAGATAAATTATTTATTCTATTTGGATTTGATAAAAATTATGATTTAATATGTTTAATTTGCGATAATATGAGGTATTATAATAACGATGAAAAAGGGAATGTATATATTGTTTATGGATATTTAAACAAGACTAAAAGTGAGTATAAAAGTTCTTTAAAAATGGAATTTAAATATAAAGATGATTACATATACATAGATAGAATAAATGCATCTACTGATAAATTAAGGTGTGGACACGCTACATTTGTTTTTTCTAATTTAGACTCATTGATAAAAAATATGAAACTTCCTAGGAATGTACATTACATAAAGGGATACATAAATGAAAACAAAAAACACATAAAGAGAAAGGATTTAATTAAGTTTTATAAGAAAAATGGATTTTTTGTATATCAAGATTTAGCTTTTGAAAAAAATATATAAAAAAGTCTTTATTCTAAAGATTTCAATGTAGACTTTTTGAAACTCGTAACGGAATTTATATTTATCCATAATTTAAAGAAGAATATAATTTCCTATCTACAAATTAAAAATTATATGTTTAATACTAAGTTTATAGGGTAAATAATAAATACAAACAAAAACTTAATGATTTAAAATATAAAAAATATGGAGGAATAGAAAATGAAAAAATATGTATGTGTAGTATGTGGTTATGTATATGATCCAGCAGAGGGAGATCCAGATAATGGAGTAGCAGCAGAAACTAAGTGGGAAGATGTGCCAGAGGATTGGTTGTGTCCTTTATGTGCAGTAGGTAAGGATCAATTTGAAGAGGAAGCTTAAAAAATATAAGTAAAAGCCATGGATTTAAAATCAGTGGCTTTTTTTAGATTAAGGAAATTATATGATTTTTAAATTGTGGATAATATTGATGAAACACCTACACTTGCAACTATTTTTGAGCAACGGAGCCTGTAAGGATCGTTGGCGATATGAGTCACCGCGTTAGCGAGTAGACGAATTTTTTATAATTTTTTATACTGAACTCTATTATCAGTTTCTTTGTTTACTGTTACATTTTCATATTTACCATTTTCAACCTCTGATTTGAATCTTCTACCGTCTATTCCATGATCCTCCGTTGGAAAATCATCACTTACAACATCCTTGTACTCAAATGGATGATTTGATGGAACTTTATTTAACTTATCTAAATCTATATGGCTTTTATTTAGCATATTAATACCTCCTCAGTAAAATATAATATTAGTATTTACATATTATAAAAAAATATGTTCAGCTAAAGTAAAAAATTAGATAATATATACATATTGTGTTAAAATTAGAATAAATTGAAACTGTTATGATAAGACTATTGAATAATATTATATTTTAGGAGGGATAAGTATGAATAGAGAAAAAGCTATTGAGCTAATAAATACCCATATAACAACACCTCATATTATAAAGCATAGCTATGCAGTTGAGAGTGTTATGAGAGCTCTTGCAAAAAAAATAGAACCTGAAAATGAAGAAATGTGGGGCTTAGCTGGACTTTTACATGACCTTGATAATGATACTGTAGATTGGAAAAGTGATATGTCACTTCATGGACCAAAGACTATTGAAATACTTAAAAATGAGAATTTTGGAAACGAAGAAATGTATCATGCTATATGTGCTCATAATCCATGTAATGGAACTAAGATAGAAAATAAATTTGATAGAGCGCTTTATGCAGCTGATCCAATAACTGGGTTTATAACTGCTATAGCACTTGTTTATCCTGATAAAAAGATAAGTAGTGTAAAAGTAAAATCAATAACAAAGAGAATGAAAGAAACTAGATTTGCAGCTGGAGCCAATAGAGAAGCTATGAAATCTATAGAAAAACTAGGAATAGATTTTAATGATTTTGCGAAAATGTCGCTTGATGCCATGATTGAAATAGATGATGTTTTGGGATTATAAAAAAATTCATGAGATAAAATTGGAATAAAATATACAAATATTGAAAAAAGAGCGTATATTTAGTATAATAATAGGGCGAGAGTACGCAAATAAAAGAATGGAGGGGATTTAGTTGAAAATGAGAAAACGTTTTACGGCCTTTATAGTTTCGTTTTTAATGGTTTTAACTATGTTCGGACAAGTTCCAGTAGCTAAAGCTGCGGAAGAAGTAAATATAGACATTTTACAAATTAATGATTTTCATGGTTCGCTTAATGAAAATGGAAAAAATGTAGGTGCAGCAAAATTAGCAAATGAATTAAAAAAAGCAAAACAAAATAATCCAAATACGATAATATTATCGGCAGGAGACAACTATAATGGTTCACCAGAATCAAATCTTTTATATGGAGAGCCTGTTGCTAAATTCATGAAAGAAGCTGGAATAATGTATTCAGCACTTGGTAATCATGAATTCGATTGGGGAATGGATAAGATAAGTAAGTGGGAAGAAACTTCAGGAATACCATTCTTAGCAGCTAATGTTTATGACAAAAAAACTAATAAGCCAGTTGAGTGGGCTGATCCTTATAAGATAGTTGAATTAGATGGAATAAAAGTAGGTATTATAGGTCTTACAACTCAAGAAACAGCTTATAAAACTAACCCTGCAAATGTTGCTGATATAGAATTTAAAAATCCAGCAGAAGTTGCAAAAGAAATGGTACCAAAGGTTAAAGCAGAAGGAGCAGATATAGTTATAATACTTGCTCATATAGGAGCTTTCCAAGATTCAAAAACAAAAGAAATCAAAATGGAAGTTCCAGAACTTGCTGATGTAGAAAATATTGATGGAATTATATTAGGACATTCTCACCAAAGAGTTTCAGGATTGGTAAATGGTATACCTGTAGTTCAAGGATACAAGCAAGGTAGGGCTTTAGGAAAAATATCATTTGTAGTAGATAAAGATACAAAAAAAGTAGTTAAAAAAGAAGCTTCGATAGATTTATTATATTCAAGACCAGATACTTTAGCAGAAGATGTTACTGTAAAAGAAATGATAGCTAAAGATAGAGAAAAGGTAGCACCTATATTAGATGAGGTTATAGGTAAAACAGTTAATGAATTAGATCATGACCGTAATGACTTTACAACTAGTACTTTAGGTCAATGGACTACAGATGTAATGAAAAAATTAGACAATGCAGATATTGCAATGACTAATGGTGGTGGACTTAGAGTTAATGTTCCTGCTGGAGATATAACTGTTGGAAAAATGTATGAAGTAATGCCTTTTGACAATGTATTATCATCTTTTGTAATGACAGGAGCTCAAATAAAAGAAGCTTTTGAAAATGGAATCGAAAATCAAGAAATAGGATCAATTGAGTTCTCTGGAGTTACAGTTGAGTACATAAAAGGTGCTAAAAAAGGAAATAAAGTAGTAAAAATGACTTTAGACAATGGAGAAGAAATTGATTTAAACAAGAAATACAAAGTTGTAACTAATGATTTTATGGCAGCTGGTGGAGATGGTTATGCATCATTCAAAGATGCTAAATCATTAGGTGAAACTATAGCTATAAGAGATGCTTTAATTGATGAAATTAAAAATGTTAAAGTTATAGATTACAAAAAACAAGATAGATTAGTAGCAAAAGAAGTTAAACCAGAAGTTAAACCAGAAGTTAAACCAGAAGTTAAGCCAGAAGCTAAACCAGAAGTTAAGCCAGAGGTTAAGCCAGAAACTGTAACTTATGTAGTTGTAAAGGGAGATGCTCTTTATAAAATAGGAAAGAAATACAATGTGGATTGGAAAACAATAGCTGAGCTTAACTCACTAAAAAATCCAAACTTAATACATATTGGACAGACATTGTCTATTCCAGTTAAGTAACAAAAAAAGAGGACTTTAGTCCTCTTTTTTTATGCATATTATAAAGATATAATACTTTTAATAAATATTTACATATAGAATATATACATTGAAGTAAAAATATGGTAATATTTATAATGAAAATATTGCTTTAAAGGGGTGATATTCATTTTAAAAATATATTATTTTTTGTTTTGGGTTGGAGTTTTATATAGTCTAGCAAGCTTTATATTAGGAAGCATTATGGATTTGGATTTTGATGCAGATATGGATTTTGGCTATCTTAATATAATACCTATAAAACCAGCTGTTATAGCTATATTTATAACTGTATTTGGGGGAAGTGGAATTGTGCAAACTAAATGGAATCAACCATCTTTATACATATTATCTATTTCTTTTGTTATAGCTTTTATAATTTCGTATTTGATAAACAAATATATATTTTGTTTTTTGAAAAAAGCTGAAAATACGTCTAGTGAATCTCAAAAAAAATTAATAGGGCAATATGCTAAAGTTATATCTGCTATTGTACAAGATGGATTTGGGCAGATAAAATATAGTATGAATGGAAATACATATAACTCTCCAGCAAAGCATATAGAGGGTAAAAGAGTTGAAGCTAATAGCAAGGTTGTAATAGTACTCATAGAAAAAGATGTATTTTATGTAGATACTATGTAAATATAACTAATTAAAATTAAGGGGGGAGTACTAAATGGGATTAGAAACGTTGATTTATCCAATTATAGTAGTGTTAGTAATACTTATTCTTGTTGGTGGATTTTTATCTATGTGGAAGAAGGTTCCTCAAGATAAGGCTAGAGTTGTAACAGGACTTAAAAAGAGGGTTATATCTGGTGGAGGGGGACTTGTAATTCCTTTACTTGAAAGAACTGATATTATTTCCTTGGAAAATATGAAGATTGAACTTAGAACGGATGGAGCTCTTACTGAGGAAGGTGTTGAACTTACTGTAGATGGAGTTACTGTTGTTAAGGTTAAATCTGATGAAGAATCTATATATTCTGCTATGGAACAATTTAACACTGGTAAGGAATTTGATACAATAAATAGAATAAAGGAAACATCTAAAGATGTTTTAGAAGGAAAATTACGTGAGATTATATCTACAATGACAGTAGAAGAAATATACAAAAATAGAGAAAAATTTGCATCTCAGGTTCAAGAAGTAGCTGCAGTGGATCTTGCTCAAATGGGTCTTGAGATAAAAGCATTTACAATAAGAGATATATCTGATGAAAATGGATATTTAAAAGCTTTAGGTAAAAAGAGAATATCTGAAGTTAAAAGAGATGCTGAAATAGCTGAAGCTAAAGCTAAATCAGAAACTGAAATCAAAAAATCAGAGGCTCAAAGAGACTCTAAGATTCAAACTGCAATAGCTTATAAAGAAGGAGAAAGAGCAAGACTTGAATCTGAAACAGAGATATCTGAATTTAATAAAAATAAGGAATTAAAAGTTCAAGTATACAGACAAGAACAACAAGTTCAAACAGCACAAGCTGACCTTGCTTATGAAATCGAGCAGAATAAGGTTAGAAAAGAAGTTGTAGAGACTGAGATGCAGGTTAAATTATTAGAACAAGATAAACAAATCGAAATAGCTGAAAAAGAAGCCGTAAGAGTAGAAAAAGAACTTGATGCAAAAGTTAAAAAGCAGGCAGATGCTAATAAATATGAAGCTGAAAAACGTGCAGATGCTGAGAAGTATAAACAAATACAAGACGCTCAAGCAAGAGCTGAGTCTATAAAGCTTGAAGGTACAGCCAAAGCTGAAGCTAGAAGACTTGAAGGTTTGGCAGAAGTTGATATTATAAAAGAAAGAGGTAAGGCAGAAGCAGAGGCTATGCAAGCTAAAGCTGAGGCGTTCAAGCAATATAATGAAGCGGCTATTACTCAAATGTTAGTTGAAAAATTACCAGAGATAGCTAAATCAATAGCAGAACCTCTAACTAAAACTGAAAAAATAGTTATAATAGATAATGGAAATACAGAAGGTAAAGGTGGAGCATCAAAGGTTACAGGATATGTAACTGATATAATGAGCCAGCTTCCAGACGCAGTAGAGGCTTTAACAGGTGTTAATATAATGGATGTTGTGAAAAATAAATTTATGCCTGAGGATATGAATAAAATAGAACAAGTAGATTCAGTTGAAATAAAAAAAATAAATGAAGATAAATAAAAGTAGCTACCTAAATTTCGTACAAATGTAATTATTTATTCACTATAAAATACCAATTGATCAAATCTCTAATTTGGAAAAATTATAGCTCTTAATCCCAAA
>NZ_JBBMMD010000006.1:0-23719 GCF_037844525.1 Tepidibacter sp. Z1-5
TCACCCTCTCAGGTCGGCTACCCATCGTCGCCTTGGTAAGCTTTTACCTCACCAACTAGCTAATGGGACGCGGGTCCATCCTACACCGATAAAATCTTTGACAATTTCAAGATGCCTTGAAAATGTATTATCTCGTATTAGCATATCTTTCGATATGTTATCCGTGTGTATAGGGCAGGTTACCCACGCGTTACTCACCCGTCCGCCGCTAAGATTAAGAAGCAAGCTTCTTAATCTCCGCTCGACTTGCATGTGTTAGGCACGCCGCCAGCGTTCATCCTGAGCCAGGATCAAACTCTTAAATAAAAGTTTGTCAGTACTCAGTNTTTGTTTGTTTAGTATGTTTCTTGTTTGCCTCGTTGTCGAGGACAAGTAATAATATATCAGTTTTCTTTATATTCGTCAATACTTTTTTTAAACTTTTTATATTTTTTCTGTTTTTTCATTTTATATATCTAAATCCATTGCATTTCCTAAATTATACTTTCCAATATCATAATAATATATTTATATTTTAATGAATTTTAAAGTTTTTTTAACTAAATTAATAATAAAATCTTTATTCCTAAAGGTCTTAAATGTAGACCTTTTTGAAATTATAAGAAACTTACTTATTCTATTACACAGTTCACGTCTAAAGCGATTCATAAACTTTCAGTGAATTTTCTACAAGAAAAAATCGTGGGTTAATTGCTTAACCTACGATTTTTTTTATTACTCGAAATGCTTTTTCAGTGGCCTCGTTTAAAGGACTTGTTTTTTATATAATCATACCAGCTATAGATGCTGTTAAAAATGCAGCTACAGTTCCTCCAACTAAAGCCTTTATTCCTAACTGAGCTATTTCTCCTCTTCTTTTAGGTGCTAATCCTCCGATTCCACCTAATTGTACAGCTATAGATGAAAAGTTTGCAAACCCACAAAGAGCATATGTTAATATAGTAATGGTTCTAGGTTGAAGTGTACCGTTTGCTATATGCTCAGATAAATTAGCATATGCAACAAACTCATTTATAACTGTTTTTTGTCCTAATAACGAACCAGCTGTAACTATATCTTGAGATGGAATACCCATTATATATGCAATTGGAGCACATATATAACCCAATATTGTTTCTAAAGTTAATCCATGTATTCCTACAATATTTCCTAACGCTTCAATACCTCCATTAAGCATAGCTATTAAAGCAACAAATGCAAGTAGCATACCAGCAACATTAAGTGCAAGCTGTAATCCTTCTGAAGCTCCTCTTGCTGCAGCATCTATAATATTAGCATCCATTTTTTCTACTTCAAATTGTACATTTCCTTTTGTAACCGGTTCCTCTATTTCCGGAACTATGATTTTAGCTGCTACTAATGCTGCAGGAGCTGACATTACAGATGCTGCTATTAAGTGACCTGCATTAACTCCCATTCCTACATATCCTGCCATAACTCCACCAGCAACTGTAGCCATTCCACCTATCATTATTGCATTTAACTCTGACCTTGTCATTTTTTCTATATATGGTTTTATAACTAAAGGAGCTTCTGTTTGTCCTACAAATATGTTTGCAGCTGCCGATAAAGACTCGGCTCCTGATGTCCCCATTAATTTTGCCATAAATCCAGCTATATATTTAATTATAAACTGCATAACTCCTAAATAATATAATACCGACATAAGCGATGAAAAAAATATTATGGTAGGTAATACTTGAAATGCAAATATAAATCCGAAACTATTTATATCACTAACCAATCCCCCAAATAAGAATGAAGAACCAGCTTTTGTAAAGTCTAAAAGAACCGTTACAAACCCTGACAATTTTTCAAAAACAGCTCTTCCTACACCTGTTTTTAAGATTAAAACTGCAAATAACACTTGCATTCCTATACCCATTATTACTAATTTAGTATCTATTTTTTCCCTATTCTCAGATATCAAATAGCATATTGCTAAAAGAACAAATATTCCTATAAAGCTTATAAACCTTTCCATACGTTTTCCTCCTTTTTATAAATCATTATTATGTCTTTAATTTCGCAAGGAAAATAATATCATATTTTGTCGATAAAATCAAATTCTACTTTTATTTAATATTATAACAATTATTTCTATTTAAATTTTATTTTAAATTTCGTTGGATATTCAATGTTTTTTTAAGTTCATATGTTTATTCATCAAAAAAACAAAAGATATGTGTATTAATACACATATCTTTCATTTTTTTAATTTATTGTATAGAATTGAAATATTTTTGTATCCCAGCATATATTGACCATGCTATTTTATCTTGATATTCATCACTTTTAAGAAGATTTTCCTCGTTTAAATTAGATAAAAATCCACATTCAATAAGTGCTGATGCAACTCCATTTCCTTTAAACAAATATAGATCATTTCTTCCCTTTGCCTCTCTGTTATTATCTTTATCAATAACTCTTCTCATCTCTTCTTGTATAAAAGTAGCCAACTGTTTTCCATATATATCATTTTTCGGGTATAATACATGTGCGCCATAATATTTGGAATCAGTAAAACTATTTAAATGTATAGATACAAATATATCTGCTTTTGATTCTTTTATTAATTGTTTTCTATTTTTCAGATTTTCATTATATCTTTGTCTTATGGTTTTCTTCCCATCTTCTATGTATAAACTTTCATCTTTTTCTCTTGTTAGAATAACTAAAGCTCCACTCTCTTCTAATAAGGATCTTACCTTTAGTGCTATTTTTAAGTTTATATCTTTTTCTAGACTATTTTTCCCTAACGCTCCAGGATCTATTCCGCCGTGTCCAGCATCCACTATAATAACTTTATTAGTTACAGGCATATTTATAGTAGTTTTACTTATATTATAATTAGTTAAATATATTATACAAAATAGCATAGTAAATGCTATAGTCCACATTACATATTTCTTTCTTAAAAAAATCACCATATATAATCACCCTGTAAATATATATGAAAAAAGACTTTGGAATATTCCAAAGTCTTTAATGTATATATTATCTCTTTGAGAATTGCGGAGCTCTTCTCGCAGCTTTTAATCCATATTTCTTTCTTTCCTTCATTCTTGGATCTCTAGTTAAGTATCCAGCTTTCTTTAAAGTAGATCTTAATTCTGCATCTGCCTTTAATAAAGCTCTTGATATTCCGTGTCTTACTGCTCCCGCTTGTCCTGTAAATCCGCCACCTTCAACTTTTACTATAACATCATACTTTCCTTCAGTTTCAGTTATAACTAGTGGGTTCTTAACTTCTCTTCTTAAAGTCTCATAGTTAAAATATTCATCTAAGCTTTTTCCATTAACAACTATATTTCCTTCACCAGCTACTAATCTTACTCTAGCTACTGAGTGCTTTCTTCTTCCTGTTCCATAATATTGAACGTTTGCCATATCTAACTCCTCCTTTCACCTAAATTAATTATATATCTAAGCTTTCTGGGTTTTGAGCTGCATGAGTATGCTCAGCGCCAGCAAATACTCTTAATCTTTTCATCATGTTGCTTCTTAGTTTATTCTTACATAACATACCATTTACTGCATGTATTATAACTTCTTCTGGCTTTTCAGCTAAAAGTCTTCTGTAAGGGATTTCTACTAATCCACCAACATGCCCTGTATGATATCTGTATAGTTTTTGATCTAATTTCTTTCCTGTCATCTTAACTTTAGCAGCATTAACTACTACAACGAAATCTCCACCGTCTACGTGTGGTGTAAATGTAGGCTTGTGCTTACCTCTTAATAATATTGCAATTTCAGTAGATAAACGACCTAAAGTTTTTCCTTCAGCGTCTATTATATACCATTTTCTTTGAACTTCACTTGGCTTACTAATATATGATTTCATTATTTTCCCTCCTTACTATCCTTTTATGTGCGCAAATTGATCTTTTATATAAAATCCGGGGCTAATGGACTTATAAACACATTCTCTATATATTCTAATACACTGTGCACGGTGTGTCAAGCTAATAATATACTTTTTGCAAAAACAATCCTTTACTATCTGCTGTATTTCCAGCTTTTTTCCTATCATTAGATTCTATTATATCTTTTAAGCTCGATTTTATTCTTCCTCTTCCTATATCTATCAATGTTCCCACTATTATCCTAACCATATTATATAGGAATCCATTACCTTCTATTTCCAGTATTATTAGGTCACCTTCTTTTTTTAATTCTACTTCATATATAGTTCTAATTGTGGTCTTTACAGAAGATCCTGTACTCATAAACCCTTTAAAATCATGTGTCCCTATTAAATGTCTAGATTCTTGTATCATTTTATCTATATCCAAATCGTACTTTACAAAGTATGAAATATCGTTATAAATAGGTCTTTTGTATTTTGAGTTTAATACTATATATTTATAGCGTTTTCTCTTTGCATGATATCTTGCATGAAATTCAAGACTTACTTCCTTAGCATCTATTACTCTTATGTCATCTGGTAGCTTAGAGTTTATAGCTCCAGGTATTTTCTCAATTGGTATACGTATATTAGTATAAAAGTTTGCAACTTGACCTAGAGCATGTACCCCTGCATCAGTTCTACCAGAATACGTCAAATTTACTTTTTCACTAGTTATCTTATATATAGCATCCTCCAGGCACCCTTGTACTGATAATCTATCACTTTGCCTTTGGAATCCATAATAGTTAGTACCTTTATATTCTATTGTTATCATTATATTACGCATAAAGTCATCACCTATATTATTCTAGTTATTATTATTATCATTATATAGATAAATACTATACTATAAGATATATAATCTTTTTTATTCATTCTTATTTGATTCATTCTAGTTCTATTATCTCCTCCTCTATAACATCTAGCTTCCATAGCCATAGCAAGTTCATCAGCTCTTCTAAATGCACTTATGAATAGAGGTACTAATAACGGAACTAAGTTTTTGGCTCTACTTATAATGTTTTTGCTTTCAAAATCAGCTCCCCTTCCCATTTGAGCCTTCATTATCTTATCAGTTTCATCTAATAAAGTAGGAATAAATCTTAATGCAATTGTCATCATCATAGCAAGTTCATGTGCTGGTACTCCTATTTTTTTAAAAGGATTTAAAAGTTTTTCTATTCCATCAGTTAACTCTATTGGAGATGTTGATAATGTAAGTAATGATGTACCTACAACCAACAATATAAGTCTTATCACCATAAAACTTCCTTGTTTTAAACCTTCGTCTGATATACTTAAAGGACCGATTTCAAAAATCGTGTTTCCTGGTATCATAAATATGTTAATTGCGAAAGTAAATACAATTATAAACATTATTGGCTTCAATCCTTTTAATATATAATTAACAGGTATTTTAGATAATTTAAGTGTTGATATAATAAAAGCCATTACTAAAATATATGGATAAAACTGGTTTATTATAAAAAGAGAAGACATAAATATAAATGTAGATATTAATTTAACTCTTGGATCTAATTTGTGTACTACAGAATTTGTAGGATAATATTGACCTATTGTTATATCTTTTATCATTTCTTTTTACTCCTTATACATTTTAGTATTTCTTCTTTAGCTTCTTCTAAAGTAATAATATCTTCTCTTATATCAAAACCTTTTTCTCTAAGTTTTATCGTCAATTCCGATACTTGTGGTATTCCTAATCCTATTTCTTTAAGTCTTTTTCCTTTCTTAAAAACTTCTCTAGGCGTAGACATCAAATCAACTTTACCTTTATACATAACTAGTATTCTATCTGATATTTTAGCCATATCTTCCATGCTATGTGAAGATATTATTATTGTAATATTATATTTTTGATGTAGAAATTTTATTTGACTTAGAATTTCATCTCTACCTGCTGGATCCAAACCTGCGGTTGGCTCATCTAATATTAAAATATCTGGTTTCATAGCTATAACCCCAGCTATTGCTACTCTTCTTTTTTGACCTCCTGATAAATCAAATGGTGATCTATCTTTAAATTCATTATAATCAAGTCCTACAAGTTCCATAGATTCTTTTACTCTATCATTTATTTCTTTTTCACTTAACTTTAAATTAGTCGGTCCAAATGCTATATCTTTACATATCGTTTCTTCAAATAATTGATACTCTGGATATTGAAAAACAACTCCAACTTTCTTCCTGATTTCTGTCAAACTTATATTAGGATCTGTTATATCCACTCCATCTATTATTATGTTCCCACTCGTTGGCTTTAATAAACCATTTAAATGTTGAATCAAAGTAGACTTACCCGATCCGGTATGTCCTATCAATCCTATTATCTCACCTTTACTTATTTCTAAATTCACATTATCAAGTGCCTTACTTTCAAAAGGTGAATTTGGATTATATACGTATACTAAATCCTTGACTACTATCGACATAAATTCATCACCATCTCATCTACAGTTAATATATCCGATCTTATATCTATTCCTTCTTTTCTAAGTTCATATGTCAATTCTGTCATAAAAGGAACATCTAATCCAAGTTTTTTTAATTTATCTACATGTATAAAAACTTCTTTAGGTTTTCCTTGCAATACTATTTTACCTTTTTCCATTACGACTATTCTATCTGCATCTACTGCTTCTTCCATAAAATGAGTTATATGTATTATTGTAATATTTTCTTCTTTATTCAATCTCTTGATAGTATTCATAACTTCTCTTCTTCCAGATGGATCGAGCATAGCTGTAGGTTCATCAAATATTATGCATTCAGGTTTCATAGCAATAATTCCTGCAATTGCAACTCTTTGTTTTTGTCCTCCTGATAATAAATGTGGTGCTTTATCTTTAAACTCATACATTCCAACAGACTTCAAAGATTCTTCAACTCTTTTCTTTATCTCATCTGGCTGTATCCCTAAGTTTTCGGGTCCAAAAGCTACATCTTCCTCTACAACTGTTGCTACTATTTGATTGTCTGGATTTTGAAATACCATTCCTGCACTCTGTCTTATATTCCAAAGTTTAGAATCATCTTTCGTATTCATATCATTTATAAGTATATTTCCCTTTGTAGGCTTTAGTATAGCATTTAAATTCTTTGATAATGTTGATTTTCCAGAACCATTGTGTCCTATAATAACCACAAATTCTCCTCTTTTGATATCTAAGTTCAATTCATCCAGCGCCTTTGCCTGAATATTTTCTTGAGAATATTCAAAAGATATATTATCTATCTTCACTATGTCATTCATATTTTTTACCTCTTTTCTATTATAAAGAAGTCTTTATTATATAAATCTTCTAAAGGTGGACTTCTTTGAAATTCATAACGAAAGTTATATCTATCTATAAATTTATAATTGTCTATAACTTCCTATTTATTATAAAGAGTCTTTATTATAACATTTTAAAGGTTAACTTCTTTGAAATTCATAACGTGTTTTAAAAGTTATTTTATTTTTATATACTTTAAACCATATTATAATAATCTAAATTCTATTATATAAAAATAGAATAACTTTTAAAAGTACAAATGGTACTTTATTTCGAAATTAATCCGAAAATCCATAATTTTGTTCTATATAAAAAAATAGGAATTAAGCTATTAGCCTAATTCCATCTTCTGCTATACTAATTCTAGTATTCCTATTTCAGATCCGTCACCTTTTCTAACACCAAGTTTTATAATTCTTGTATATCCACCATTTCTTTCTTGGTATTTAGGCGCTATTTCATCAAATAAGTTTTTGATTACAGTTTCGTCTAAAACGTAAGCTGCTACTTGACGTCTAGCATGTAAGTCTCCTCTTTTTGCTAGAGTTATCATTTTTTCAGCCATTCTGCGTGTTTCTTTTGCTCTTGTTACTGTAGTCTTTATTTTTTTGTTCTTTAAAAGATCAGTAACTAAGTTTCTAAGCATCATGTTTCTGTGAGCAGTTACACGACCTAATTTACGGTACTTAGCCATGTCATTCCCTCCTTTTCTTAGTCTTCGCTTGGCTTAAGTCCTAGTTCAAGTTCTTCAAGTTTTTGAATAACCTCTTCTAATGACTTTTTACCTAAGTTTCTAACTTTCATCATGTCTTCTTCGCTTTTACTGCTTAACTCTTCAACAGAATTTATACCTGCTCTCTTTAAGCAATTATACGATCTAACAGAAAGATCAAGTTCTTCGATAGTCATCTCTAAAACTTTTTCTTTTTTATCTTCTTCTTTTTCCACCATTATTTCTACATTTCCAACATGCTCTGTAAGGTTGATGAATAAATTTAAGTGTTCTACTAATATCTTAGCTCCAAGAGAGATTCCCTCTTGAGGATTTATACTTCCGTTAGTCCAAACTTCAAATATTAATTTATCATAATCTGTTATTTGGCCTACTCTTGTATTTTCCACTTTATAACTTACTTTTTCAACTGGAGTATATATAGAATCTACAGGAATCACACCAATAGGCATATTCTCAGTTTTGTTTGTTTCAGCTGGAACATAACCTCTTCCCTTATCTATATTTATTTCCATGTTAAATTTAGCGTTTGTATCTAAAGTAGCTATACATAAGTCCTTACTTAATATTTCTACATCAGGAGGACATATAATATCTTTACCAGTTATTACACCCTCTCCCTGAGCTTCTATTTTCAATGTTCTACTACCTTCTCCATCTATCTCAGCAGATAATTCTTTTAATGCAAGCATTATTTCTGTTACATCTTCTTTTACACCCGGTATAGTAGAGAACTCATGAAGTACTCCATCTATTTTTATAGAAGTAACAGCAACTCCTGGAAGTGAAGAAAGTAATATTCTTCTTAATGCATTTCCTACAGTAATTCCGTATCCTCTTTCTAGAGGTTCTACGATAAACTTACCATATCTATTATCTTCGCTTATTTCGCAAATTTCTATTCTAGGCTTTTCTATTTCAATCATTAATAAAACCCTCCTTAATTTTTATTAATCCACTGAGGGCAAACATTTCTACGATACAACTCAATTTATTACTTAGAGTAAAGCTCTACTATTAAGTGCTCTGCTATTTCTAAATCTACATCTTCTCTTGTTGGTAAAGCAGTTATCTTAGCTTCCATCTTTTCTATACTTGAATCCATCCACTTAGGAGCAACTCTTGTAGAGTTTTCAACAAGTGCTTTGAATTTAGCTGAAGATTTTGAATTATCCTTAACAGCTATAACATCTCCAACTTGCATTGTCATAGAAGGTACATTAGCTTTGTGTCCATTTAATGTAAAATGTCCATGTCTTACTAATTGTCTAGCTTCTTTTCTTGAAGAAGCAAATCCCATTCTATAAACAGTATTGTCAAGTCTTCTCTCTAATAAGCTAAGTAAGTTTTCACCTGATATTCCTGGCATTTTTTCAGCCTTTTCATATAGGTTTCTGAATTGAGTTTCTAGAACTCCATATATTCTCTTAACTTTTTGCTTTTCTCTTAATTGTAATCCATAGTTAGAAACTTTTTTTCTTCCTTGTCCATGTTGACCTGGAGCATAGTTTCTTTTATTTATAGCACATTTATCTGTATAGCATCTATCGCCTTTAAGGAATAACTTCATTCCTTCTCTACGGCATAGTCTACATACTGCACCTGTATATCTTGCCATTTATTACACCTCCTACTGTATTACACTCTTCTTCTCTTTGGCGGTCTACAACCATTGTGTGGTATTGGAGTAACGTCTTTTATTAAAGTAACGTCAAGTCCTGCAGCTTGTAAAGATCTTATAGCCGCTTCACGTCCTGGTCCTGGTCCTTTTACAAATACCTCTACCGTCTTTAATCCATGCTCCATAGCTCCTTTAGAAGCAGTTTCTGCAGCCATTTGTGCTGCAAATGGAGTAGCTTTTCTAGATCCTTTAAATCCTAATTGTCCTGCACTAGCCCATGAAATTGCATTTCCATGAACGTCAGTTAATGTAATTATCGTATTGTTGAAAGTTGACTGAATATGAGCATGACCACGTTCTATATTTTTACGCTCTTTTCTTCTAACACGTGTAACTTTCTTTTTAGGTTTAGCCATTTTTTTCCCTCCTTACTTACGATCTATTTTTTCTTTTTACGAGATACAGTCTTTCTCGGTCCTTTTCTCGTTCTAGCATTTGTCTTAGTTTTTTGACCTCTTAATGGAAGTCCTCTCATATGACGAATACCTCTATAACATTTGATATCTCTAAGTCTCTTTATGTTTAATGCTATCTCTCTTCTTAAATCTCCTTCAACAAGTTGATCAGAGTCTATTAATTTTCTTAATGTATTTACTTCTTCTTCAGTTAAATCTTTTATTCTTATATTAGCATCTATACCAGCTTTTTCAAGTATTTGGTTAGAAGTCGTTTTACCTATACCAAATATATAAGTTAAGCCTATTTCTGCTCTTTTGTCTCTTGGTAAGTCTACCCCAGCAATTCTTGCCATATTCTTGCACCTCCTATATGCTATATTGCTAATTCAATATTTTATAATTTTAAATAAAACACGAAGGCCTAGTTTCTTATGAGAATTTAAGTCTCTTAATTATCACAATTTAATATTATAATATATCTAATATTAAATTACTAGCCCTTATTAACCTTGTTTTTGTTTATGTTTAGGATTTTCACAGATAACCATTACTCTTCCTTTTCTTTTTATAACTTTACATTTTTCACACATTGGTTTTACAGACGGTCTAACTTTCACACTTATCCCTCCTTAGACTAAAATATTAGTCTACTTCTTTCTCCAAGTAATTCTTCCTCTAGTTAAATCATAAGGTGACATATCTACAGTTACTGTATCACCTTCAAGTATTCTTATAAAGTTCATTCTGAGTTTACCTGAAATATGGCATAGTACTTCATGCCCATTCTCTAATTTAACTTTGAACATTGCGTTGGGTAAAGTTTCTAAAACTACACCCTCTAACTCAATTACATCTTTTTTGGCCATTAAGTAACCAAACCTCCAATCACTTAGATTAAAGCTTCGACTTTAACCTATCCAGCTCATATCTTAAAAAAGCATCATTAATATATTCTTTATTTAAAATTTTATTCCTAATATCTTCTGATGCATATTTATTTTTTATCAAGTGCTTTACTTTTTTTAATTTTGCTTTATCAAGTTTTCTATAATCCCCATCGGCGATTAAAACATATTCTTTATTTACTATATCTATAATAAAAAACAATCTGCCTTTATCTCTACCTGATTTAGATATTACAACTTGACCAACATTTAAATCATTTAATAGCACTAATTTCACCTCTTCTAGCCGGATTAAAGCTTTGTTAAAATTAAAGGCTCATCTTTAGTGATGGCTATAGTATGCTCATAATGTGCAGATTTTTTACCATCTATTGTTACAGCTGTCCATCCATCACTTAATATTTTCACATGATATGATCCGGCATTTACCATAGGTTCTATAGCTAATGCCATTCCCTCTTGAAGCCTAATTCCGTTTCCCGCAGGTCCGTAATTTGGTATTTGAGGGTCTTCATGCATTTTTGAACCTATTCCGTGTCCTACAAAGTCTCTAACTATAGAAAACTTATTTTTTTCTACATAAGTTTGAATTGCATGTGATATGTCCGAAAGTCTATATCCAATTTTTGCAAATTTAATTCCTTCATAAAAGCTTTGTTTAGTTATATCTATAAGTCTTCTATCTTCATCAGATATATTACCTACAGCATGAGTTTTAGCAGCATCTCCATGATAGCCTTTGTAAAAAGCACCAATGTCTATACTTATTATATCTTTATCTTTTAATATAGTCGAAGAAGACGGTATTCCGTGTACTACTTCTTCATTAATAGATGCACATATAGATCCTGTATATCCATGATACCCTTTAAATGAGGGCTCTGCTTTATATTTTCTTATATTTTTCTCTGCTATTTCATCTAATTCCTTAGTTGTTATACCAGGTTTTATAGATTGTTTTAATATTTCATGAGTTTCAGCTACAATTTTACCAGCATCTCTCATTAATTCTATTTCTTTAGCAGATTTCATTATAATCATTAATTTTCACTTCCTAATGCCAAAGCTATATCTTCGAAAACTTTATCTATAGATTGTTGCCCATCAATACTAGTAATTATACCTTGTTCAGTATAATAACCTATTAAAGGCTCAGTTTGATCTAAATAAACTTGAATTCTTTTAGATACAGTTTCTTCATTATCATCTGCTCGTTGGTATAAATCCTCTTGGCAAATATCACATTTTCCATCAACTTTTGATGGATTATATTTTATATGGAAAGTAGCACCGCACTTTTTACAAATACGTCTACCTACAGCTCTATCTACTAATACAGTTTTGTCAACCTGTATATTTATAACCTTATCTAAATTCATATTAGATTCAGTTAATACTTTATCTAATGCTTGTGCTTGAACTACAGTTCTTGGAAAACCATCTAATAAAAATCCACTTTTACAATCATCTTCTAAAAGTCTATCTTTAACTATTTCTACAACTAATTCATCTGGAACTAAAAGTCCTTTATCCATATATTCCTTAGCTTTTAATCCTAGTTGTGTTCCCTCTTTTATATTTTTTCTAAAAATATCTCCAGTTGATATATGAGGTACATTATATTTTTTTACGATCCCAGACGCTTGAGTTCCTTTACCAGCTCCTGGAGGTCCAAGTAGTATAAGTTTCATTTCAATCATCTCCGATACTAAATTTAGGACAGGGGATTTTTTTACCCCCAATTCCTATTTTAAGAAGCCTTGATAATGTCTCATCAACATTTGTGCTTCTACTTGTTTCATCGTTTCAAGTGCAACTCCTACTACTATCAATAAGGACGTTCCACCAAATCTAAATGGAATGCTACCTAATTGCAGTATCAAAGTTGGAAGTACTGCTATCACAGCTAAGAATACAGCTCCTGCTAATGTAAGTCTTGTAAGTACTTTATTTAGATACTCCTCTGTAGGCTTTCCAGGTCTTATACCGGGAATAAATCCTCCATAGTTTTTCATATTATTAGCAATCTCTTCTACCTTAAAAGTAACTGCTGTATAAAAATAAGTAAAGAAGATTATCAATAACGCTTCTACACTTATATATATCCAAACTCCTGGACTTCCACTTGGCGAGAACCATTTAGTTATAAAGGCTTGAAAATTTCCCTTTAAGAATAATGATAATGTTTGAGGAAATGCTAAAAGCGAAACTGCAAATATAACTGGAATAACACCTGCTTGATTCACTTTCATAGGTATATGTGTGCTTTGTCCTCCATACATTTTTCTTCCTACTACTCTTTTAGCATACTGTACAGGTATCTTTCTAGATCCTTGTTGTATAGCTATTACTCCTACGATTATAGCTATAGCTACAGCTGCAAATATAATTAGTTGTATAATATTTATTTGGTTCTCTGAAAATAATTTATACGTCTGAATAAAGGAACCTGGAACTCTTGATATAATACCTATAAATATTATAAGAGATATTCCATTGCCTATACCTTTTTCAGTAATTTTTTCACCTAACCACATCAAGAACGATGTTCCTGCAGTTAAAGTAAGTACTACTGTTATTATAGAGAATATATCCTTAGATATTAATGCTCCTCTAAACAAACCTACACTTATTCCTGTAGCTTGAATTAACGCTAAAATAATGGTTCCATATCTTGTGTATTGAACCATCTTTTTCCTTCCTTCTTCACCTGATTTACTCAATTCTTCAAGACTTGGTATAGCTATAGTTAATAACTGCACTATTATTGATGCTGTTATATAAGGGGTTATGCTTAAAGCAAATATAGTAAATTGTCTAAAAGCTCCTCCCGCTACTAAATCATAGAAGGAAAGAAGACCCGCTTGGTCAACTACCTTCTTAATATAGTCTATATCTACGCCAGGTACAGGTATTGAAGCTCCAATTCTAAATACAACAATCATCATTAAAGTATATAGAATTCTCTTTCTTAAATCAGGAATTTTCCAAGCATTTTTCAAGGTAGATAGCACTTAGATCACCTCTACCTTTCCTCCAGCAGCTTCTATCTTTTCAATAGCTGATTTAGTGAATTTTTGAGCTTTAACTGTTACGTTTATCTCTAAGTTACCTTCACCTAATATCTTAACTCCGTCTTTTTCAATCTTTCTGATTATTCCTTTTTCTTTAAGGATTTCTGGAGTTATCTCAGCACCATTATCAAATGCATTTAATCTTTCTACATTTACTAATGCGTAAACCTTTTTAAATACATTAGTGAAACCTCTTTTTGGAAGTCTTCTGTAGATAGGCATTTGACCCCCTTCAAATCCTGGTCTTACTCCTCCACCAGAACGAGAGTTTTGTCCTTTTTGTCCACGTCCAGAAGTTTTACCTTGACCAGTTGCAGTTCCTCTTCCTAGTCTTTTTCTGTTTTTAACAGCACCTTCAGCAGGTCTTAACTCATGTAATTTCATGATTACACCTCCTTCTTTTTATGTTATATATTACTTAACTTCTACTAAATGTTCTACTAATTTGATCATTCCTCTTGTTTGAGGATTATCTGGCTGCTCAACTACTTGATGTCTTTTTCTAAGACCAAGAGCCTCAACTGTTTTTCTTTGCTTAGGATTAGTTCCTATTAATCCTTTTACTAACGTTATTTTTAAATTAGCCATTTAAATACCTCCTTATCCTAGAAGGTCTTCAACTTTTTTACCTCTAAGTTTTGCTATATCTTCAGCAGTTCTTAGAGACTTAAGTCCTTCTATAGTAGCATTTACCATATTTCTAGCATTGTTAGATCCTAAAGATTTAGCTCTAACATCTTTTAATCCTGCAAGCTCAAGAACCGCACGAACAGGTCCTCCAGCTATAACTCCTGTACCTTCTTGTGCTGGCATTATTAATATATTACCTGCACCAAAGTGACCTTTTACTTGGTGAGGAATTGTAGTTCCAACCATAGGTACACTAATTAAGTTTTTCTTAGCATCATCTATAGCTTTTTTAATAGCATCAGGTACTTCCATAGCTTTACCAGTACCTAATCCTACGTATCCGTTTTCATCTCCAACTATTACTAAAGCAGCAAATCTAAAGTTTCTACCACCCTTAACAACTTTAGTAACACGTCTTATTTGAACAACTTTTTCTTTTAAGTCAAGTTGTCTTGCATCTATCGGTTTACGAAGCATTTATTTCCCTCCTTTTATTAAAACTCAAGGCCGCCTTCTCTAGCTCCCTCTGCTAATTCTTTTACTCTACCATGATAAATGTATCCACCACGATCAAATACAACTTCTTTAATTCCTTTATCTAATGCTTTTTTAGCTAATAGTTTACCTACAAGCTTAGCAGCTTCTTTGTTTCCAGTGTTTTTAACAGCACCCTTAACCTCTGCTTCAAGAGAAGAAGCGGCAATTAAAGTACATGCATTAACATCATCTATTATTTGAGCATAAATATTAGAATTACTTCTAAATACATTTACTCTTGGTGTTTCAGAGCTTCCATGAATTTTCTTACGAACTCTTTTGTGTCTTTGAAGTCTGTTCTCATTTTTATTTACTTTTTTGAACACTCATATTCACTCCTTTCTATTATAGATTTTTATTATTTACCTGTTTTTCCTTCTTTACGTCTTATAACTTCTCCAACGTACTTAACTCCTTTGCCTTTGTATGGCTCTGGCTTTCTCCAAGCTCTTATCTTAGCAGCATAGTTACCTACTAATTGCTTATCTATACCTTTAACTGTTATTTCAGTTTGGTTAGGTGTCTCAGTTACTATGCCTTCTGGATCTTCCATTTCTACTGGATGTGAAAATCCTAAACTCATAACTAACTTATTACCTTGTTTTTGAGCTTTATATCCTACACCAACTAACTCTAATTTCTTCTCATATCCTTTAGTTACACCTTCAACCATATTAGCTATAAGTGTTCTAGTTAATCCGTGTAAAGATCTATGTCTTTTATTGTTTGTAGGTCTTTCAACTACTATAGAATTATCTTCTTTAGTTATTTTTAAATCCTCTACAAACTTTTGTGTAAGTTCTCCTTTAGGGCCTTTAACAGTTATAATATTTTCTTCTCCTATTATAACGTCTACGCCTTCTGCTATTTCAATTGGCTTAATACCTATTCTTGACATATCTACACCTCCTTGCAGCGTTCTTTATATTACCAAACGTAGCAAATTACTTCTCCGCCAACGCCTTCTTTTCTAGATTGTTTATCTGTTATTATACCTTTTGAAGTAGATATTATTGAAATTCCAAGTCCATTTAAAACTTTTGGTATTTCATCCTTAGCAGCATAAACTCTCATTCCTGGTTTTGAAATTCTCTTTATTCCAGTTATAACTTTCTCGTTGTTCTTTCCGTACTTTAATTGTGCTCTAATTATTCCTTGCTTAGCATCTTCTATTACATCATAGCCTTTTATAAAACCTTCTTCTAACAGAATTCTAGCTATTTCTTTTTTTATATTTGAAGCAGGTATGTCAACAGTTTCATGTTTAACTGTATTAGCATTTCTTATACGTGTTAGCATATCCGCTATTGGATCTGTCATTGTCATAGTTCTGACCTCCTTTCATATATTACCAGCTTGCTTTTCTAACTCCAGGTATTTCTCCTTTATGAGCTAGTTCTCTAAAGCATATACGACATATGCCGAATTTTCTTAAAACAGAATGTGGTCTACCACAGATACTGCATCTAGTATATTCTCTTGTTTTATACTTTTGCTTTCTTTGTTGTTTCACAACCATAGCTTTTCTAGCCATTGGAATCCCTCCTTTGATTACTTAGAATATGGCATTCCTAATAATTTTAATAACTCACGTGCTTGCTCATCATTTTTAGCACTAGTAACAAATATGATATCCATACCTCTAACTTTATCAACTTTATCATATTCTATTTCTGGATAAATTAATTGCTCTTTAATTCCAAGTGCATAGTTTCCTCTTCCATCAAATGAATTAGGATTAACTCCTCTGAAGTCTCTAACTCTTGGTAAAGAAATGTTAACTAATTTATCAACAAAGTGATACATTTTATCTCCTCTTAATGTTACTTTAGCACCAACAGGCATTCCTTCTCTTAATTTGAAGTTTGCAACTGATTTCTTTGCTTTAGTAGTAACAGGCTTTTGTCCACTTATCATTTCTAGTTCTGCAACTGCTGCTTCTAATTCTTTTGCATTTTCTTTTGCGTTACCAATACCCATATTTATTACAACTTTTTCAAGTTTAGGTATCTCCATAACATTTTCATATGTGAATTTCTCCATTAATGCTGGAGTAACTTCCTTCGTGTACTTTTCTTTTAATCTTGAAGCCACTTTGTGTACCTCCTTTCAAGATATTATATTTCGTCTCCGCTCTTTCTAGATATTCTTACTTTTGTTCCATCTTCTAATGTTTTGAATCCTACTCTTACACCTTTACCTTCTTTAGCATCAAATAACATAACATTTGAAACGTGTATAGGTGCTTCTTGATGTATAATTCCACCTTGTTGCACTTTGGCATTAGGCTTTTGGTGTTTTGTAGCCATATTTACGCCTTCAACTATTACTTTTTCTGTTTTAGTGAAAACTTTTACGACTTTACCTTTTTTGCCTTTATCTTTTCCCGATATAACAACAACAGTATCATCTTTTTTTACGCGCATCATCTTCTATTGCACCTCCTTAATTATAGTACCTCTGGAGCAAGAGAAACTATCTTCATAAAATCCTTATCTCTTAACTCTCTTGCAACAGGCCCGAAGATACGAGTTCCCATAGGAGTTTTATCGTCTTTTATTATAACAGCAGCATTTTCATCAAATGTTATATAACTACCGTCTTTACGTCTTAGACCTTGTTTAGTTCTTACCACTACAGCTTTAACAACCTTACCCTTTTTTACAACTCCACCAGGTGTTGCACTTTTAACAGTAGCAACTATTACATCTCCGACGTTTGCATATTTTCTTCCACTTCCGCCTAAAACACGTATACATAATAGTTCTTTACCACCTGAATTATCAGCAACTTTTAAACGTGACTCCTGTTGTATCATTCATAATCCCTCCTTTTCGCCTGTATTATTTAGCTTGCTCTATAACTTCAACTAATCTGAATCTCTTATCTTTAGATAACGGTCTAGTTTCCATTATTTTTACTCTATCTCCAATTTTGCATACATTTTGCTCATCATGAGATTTAAATTTCTTAGTTCTTTTTACAGCTTTTCCGTATAATGGATGACGAACAAACTCCTCTACAGCAACTACTATAGTTTTGTCCATTTTATCACTTACAACACGGCCTATTCTAACTTTTCTACTTCCTCTTTCCATATTGAGAGCCTCCCTTCTTTTAAGCTACTAAGCTCTAGATTCTTCTAGTTCTCTTTCTATAAGGATGGTCTTTACTCTAGCTATATCTTTTCTAACGAACTTAACTCTAGATGTATTTTCAAGTTGTCCTGTAGCTAATTGGAATCTTAAGCTAAATAATTCACTTTTAAATTCATTTATCTTTTGATTTAACTCTGAGCTAGTCATATCTCTTAACTCTTTAGCTTTCATCCGCTTCACCACCCTTTACTTCAGTTTCTTCACGCATAACAAATTTACATTTAACAGGAAGCTTATGCATAGCAAGTCTCATAGCTTCTCTAGCTTTTTCTTCTGGAACTCCTGCAAGTTCAAACATTACTCTACCAGGTTTAACTACAGCTACCCAATATTCTGGTGATCCTTTTCCGGCTCCCATACGAGTTTCTGCTGGTTTTCTAGTTACTGGCTTGTGAGGGAATATCTTTATCCAAACTTTTCCCCCTCTTTTTATATATCTTGTCATTGCTATTCTGGCAGCTTCTATTTGATTAGAAGTTATCCATGCTGGCTCTAATGCTACTAATCCGAACTCTCCATAAGTAACTTTATTACCTTTGTGAGCTTGACCAGACATTTTACCTCTGTGCACTCTACGACGTTTTACTCTTTTAGGCATTAACATGAGCATTTCCTCCTTCCTTAATATCTACTTATTAAGCCTCTTTCTTTGGATATCTTTGAGATTTGTTGTTTCTGTTATCTCTTCTGTTATCTCTTCTTTTCTTATCTGTTTTTTCTTCTATCGCTCTTGGTGTAAAACCATTTTTTGATGGAAGAACTACTCCGTTACAAACCCAAACTTTGATTCCTATTTTACCATAAGTTGTGTTTGATTCAGCGAATCCATAAGCTATATCAGCTCTTAAAGTTTGAAGTGGTACATTTCCTTCACTGTATCCTTCAGTTCTAGCCATTTCAGCTCCACCAAGTCTACCAGATGCAGAAACCTTTATACCTTTAGCTCCTGATCTCATAGCTCTTTGCATAGCTTGCTTCATAGCTCTTCTGAAAGATACCCTTCTTTCAATAGCTAAAGCTATATTTTCTGCTATTAATTGAGCTTCTTTTTCTGGATTTTTAACTTCTATAATGTTTATATAAACATTTTTCTTAGTCATTTTTTCTAATTCAACTTTTAAAGCTTCTATTCCAGCTCCACCTCTACCTATTACCATTCCTGGCTTAGCAACAGATAAGTGTAGTCTAATTTTATTAGCAGCTCTTTCGATTTCTATTTTAGAAATTCCAGATGTATTTAATTTATTTTTTAAGAATTTACGTATAGTATGATCTTCTAATATAAAAGCACCGAAATCTTTTTTATCAGCGAACCATCTAGAATCCCAGTCCTTTATCACTCCGACTCTAAAGCCGTGTGGGTTAACCTTTTGACCCATTGATTTCCCTCCTTCTATAGATAAATTTATCTTTCCTTTAGTACTACCTCTATATGACTTGTTCTTTTTCTAATAGTTGTAGCTCTTCCCATAGCTCTTGGCATGAATCTCTTCATTGTAGGGCCTTGGTTTGCAAATACTTCCGCAACATATAACTTATCTACGTCCATATTGTAATTGTTTTCAGCATTAGCCATTGCAGATTTTACAACCTTAGCTATTACTGGTGCAGCAACTTTTGGCGTATACTTTAATATTGCTAAGGCTTCATTTACATTCTTTCCTCTAACAATATCAGCTACTTGACCTGCTTTTCTTGGTGCTATACGTATATATTTAGCAGTTGCTCTAGCTTCCACAGCGATTACCTCCTCCCATTATAAATGGACTATTTTCTCTTTGAAGACTTTTCGTCGTCTTTGTGTCCTTTAAAAGTTCTTGTCGGAGCAAATTCTCCTAATTTATGTCCTACCATGTCTTCTGTTACATAAACTGGCACGTGTTTTCTACCGTCATGTACAGCTATAGTATGTTCTACCATTTGAGGAAATATAGTTGATGCTCTTGACCAAGTCTTGATAACTTTTTTCTCATTTGCAGCATTCATAGCTTCTATCTTCTTAAGAAGACGTGGGTGAACAAAAGGTCCTTTTTTAGCTGATCTTCCCATTTGCTTTCCTCCTTCCCATTACTTATTAGTATTTATTATTTCTTTCTTCTTGATACTATTAACTTATCAGAAGCCTTATTTTTCTTACGAGTTTTGTATCCAAGAGCTGGTTTACCCCAAGGTGTAACCGGTGACGGTCTACCGATTGGTGCTCTACCTTCTCCTCCTCCGTGTGGATGGTCGCAAGGGTTCATTACAGATCCTCTTACTGTTGGTCTGATTCCCATATGTCTCTTTCTTCCTGCTTTACCTATAGTTACGTTGAAGTGTTCTAAGTTTCCAACTTGTCCTATTGTAGCTCTACAGTTGATATTAACATATCTCATTTCTCCAGATGGTAATCTTAAAAGAGCATGCTTTCCTTCTTTAGCCATTAACTGAGCTGAAGCTCCAGCAGATCTTACTATTTGTCCACCTTTTCCAACTTTTAATTCAATGTTGTGTACTAAAGTACCAACTGGGATATCTTTTAATACTAAAGCATTTCCCACTTTGATATCTGCATTCTCACCTGACATTAAAGTATCTCCAACCTTAATTCCGTTAGGTGCTAATATATATGTTTTTTGTCCATCAGCATAAGCTAATAATGCTATGTTAGCTGTTCTGTTTGGATCGTATTCAACTGCAGTAACCTTCGCAGGAACACCATCTTTATTTCTTTTGAAATCTATTATTCTATACTTTTTCTTAGATCCGCCACCTTTATGACGAACAGTTATTTTACCATGAGCATTTCTTCCTGAATGTTTCTTTAAAGAAACAAGTAATGATTTTTCCGGTTCATGTTTAGTTATTTCATCAGAAACTAAAACCGTCATTTGTCTTAATCCAGGAGAAGTTGGTTTAAACTTTTTAATAGCCATCTTATTTCCCTCCTTCTTGCTTGATTCCTACACGCCTTCGAAGAACTCTATTTCTTTACTATCAGCCGCTAAAGTAATAACAGCTTTCTTAAAGCTTGCAGTTCTTCCTACATGTTTTCCCATTCTTTTTTCTTTTCCGCTATAGTTTAAAGTGTTTACTTTATCGACTGAAACACCAAATACAGTTTCAACAGCCTTCTTTATTTCAGTTTTGTTAGCTCTTTTAGAAACTACAAAAGTGTATTTTTTAGAAGCCATATCCGCCATACTTTGTTCACTTATAACAGGTTTTACAATTATATCATGTGGATTAGTCATTATGCGTACACCTCCTCCACTTTTTCAACAGCATCTTTAGTTATGATAAATGCATCATGTTTTAATATATCATATACATTTATAGTATTAACAAGAGCAGTTGTAACTCCTTCTATGTTTGAAGCTGACTTTATTACATTTTTATTGTTTTCTCCTAAAACTACTAAAGCTTTCTTTTCTACTTTTAAGTTGTTAAGTATTTTAGCGAATTCTTTAGTTTTTGGAGCTTCCATATTTAATGCATCTAAAACTATTATTTCTTTATTTTGAACTTTAGATGATAAAGCACACTTCATAGCTAATCTTCTTACCTTTTTAGGTAAAGTATATCTATAATCTCTAGGTTTTGGTGCGAATACAATTCCTCCACCTACCCATTGAGGTGATCTTGTACTACCTTGTCTTGCTCTACCAGTTCCTTTTTGTCTCCAAGGCTTTCTTCCTCCACCTCTTACTTCAGATCTAGTTTTAGCAGATTGAGTACCTTGTCTTTTATTAGCTAATTGGTTCTTTACTACTTCATATAAAACGTGCTCATTAACTTCAGCACCGAATACGTTATCTGATAATACTAATTCATCAACCTTTTCACCGTTAATGTTTAATATATCTACTTTTGGCATTTTGCTTCCTCCTTTCTTACAAGATTAAATTACTTGCTTGACTTTACTGCTTTTTTTATAGTAACTAACGAACGCTTAGGTCCAGGTATAGCACCTTTAACTAATATTAAGTTCTTTTCAGCATCTACTCTTACAACTTCTAAGTTTTGAATAGTAACTTTATCTACTCCCATGTGTCCAGCTAGTTTTTTACCTTTGAACACTCTACCAGGTGTAGCACAAGCTCCCATTGAACCTGGTCTTCTGTGATATCTAGAACCGTGAGTTTCAGGTCCTCTACTTTGACCATGTCTCTTTATAACACCTTGGAATCCCTTACCTTTACTTATTCCAGTAACATCTACTTTTTCTCCTGTTGTAAATATATCAGCAGCTATTTCTTGTCCTACTGTATACTCACTTGAGTTCTCAACTCTAAATTCCTTTAAATGTTTTCTGAATGATACTCCTGCTTTTTCAAATTGTCCTTTTTGAGGTTTATTTAAAGACTTTTCTTTAACGTCTCCGAATCCAACTTGAATTGCATTGTATCCATCATTTTCTACATTTTTGATTTGAGTAATCACTATTGGTCCTGCTTCAATAACAGTAACAGGGATAACATTACCTTCTTCAGTAAATATTTGAGTCATACCAATTTTTTTACCTAATAATCCATTCATACTTGACACCTCCTATAATCTTACAGCGGATTACGAATTCGTAATCATTCTAAGATAAGGTATATCTATATCCATATCTTAGTATCAAATTTATTATAATTTGATTTCAATATCAACACCTGCTGGTAAATCTAACTTCATTAAAGAATCTACAGTCTTTGGCGTTGGGCTTGTTATATCTACAAGTCTCTTATGAGTTCTCATTTCGAACTGTTCTCTAGAATCTTTGTACTTGTGAACCGCTCTTAATATAGTTATTATTTGCTTTTCAGTAGGTAGCGGTACTGGTCCTGAAACCTTAGCTCCTGTCTTCTTAGCAGTTTCAACTATCTTCTCTGCTGATAAATCTAATATCTTGTGATCATATGATTTTAATCTAATTCTTATTTTCTCGTTCTTAGCCATTTTAATTTCCCTCCTTTATCGCACGTTTAATTTGTACGTACGACTTGATCCCTTTACACTGTTCCGGGTGTGTTGTTTTTTAAAAACACAGCATAGGATCAGGTCGCCCGATTCTGAGATACAGACATACTCCGTAAAAATTACCTGGTGGTCAGCAACCTTTTACTTCATCGCATTTCTCAAACACACTATTACATTTTATATTAAAATCTTATATTTTTCAAGAGTTTTTTGAAAAATATATTTTGTTTTTTTCAACAATATTAATACTAATAATCCGTTTTCAACATTATTCATTTTATAATAAAGATATAGAATTGTAAAGTTTTTTTTATAAAAAAAAGAGAAGGTATATACCTTCTCTAGTTTTAATTATTCAATTATAGAAGCAACTACTCCTGCTCCTACTGTTCTTCCACCCTCACGGATAGCGAATCTTAATCCCTCTTCCATTGCTATTGGAGCGATTAG
>NZ_JBBMMD010000007.1:0-8006 GCF_037844525.1 Tepidibacter sp. Z1-5
CCTGTTCCCATTCCGAACACAGAAGTTAAGCTCTTTAGCGCCGATGGTACTTGGGGGGCAGCCCCCTGGGAGAGTAGGACGTAGCCACGTAATCTTTTTTTTATGCGCTTTTTTAATCTTTGTATAGTGGTTAATCGAAAAATGAGCCTTATTAAAATACCGCTACTTAGTCAATATTTTAATAATACTAAGGCTGAGCCTTATGAAATATACTAAAACTTCTTAAACTCCCTTACGGTCAGACATAAGAAGTTTTTTAACGTATATTTCAACATCTCAACCTAAGTATTATAGTAAAATATTAACCCAAAAGTAGCTAACATTTTGATAAGGCTCATTTTTAGTAGTGTTGATAATTAGAAACATATTAGTGAAAAAAATTAACGCTTAGAGAAAAAAAGATTACGTTGCTACTTGAAGAGATAAGATTTATATAGAAGAGATAAGAATACTTAGATTCAGTCAAGGAGTGTAAGCTCATTGTATTAATAGAAAATATATATAGAAATGAAGCTATCGCTTTAAGTAGTAACTATTATATAGAAATTGCGATAGCAGTCACAGAATAAAAAAATAATGCTTATTAAAATGTTAGCGAATTTTTAAATATTTCTCTATAAAACTTGTGTTACAGTATTTAAATATTCGTTAATAAAGTTCGTTGTTTGAGCGTAGCGAGTTTAGAACTTTTAGGATATTTAAATACTGTAATGCTTAGTTTTATAGAAATATTTAATATATGAGCGATATTTTGATGAGTATTATTTTTTTTAGGTTATTATTGAGTTAAGTTAGATACATAGATAAAAATAATATATATTAACTTGAAAATGAGTTTTATATCAAAGACTTTATAAATTTCTCAATACCTTTAATGCCATTAATCAAATTCTCCTCACTACAAGCATATGAAATTCTTATATAATCATCCATTCCAAATGCTATTCCAGGAACTGCTGCTACATTATTGTTAGATAAAAGCTTATCACAAAATTCAACTGAAAAACTATCTTTATAATCAAGTTTAGACTTTAAACTAGAAATGTCGATAAACATATAAAAAGCACCTTTTGGATATATGTAATCTATAAAGTCTATTTTAGATAGCATATCTATAGCCAGATCTCTTTTTTGTTTGTATATTTTGACCATATCATCTATATCGCTTGAGCAGTACTTTAATGCTCCATATGCACACCATTGGGATATAGTAGATGGATGTGAAACTAAATGTCCTTGAACTGTAGAAATTCCCTTAGCGATAGTCTTATTAGAAGCAGAATATCCAACTCTCATACCAGTCATAGCAGCTGATTTAGAAAAACCATTTATAGTTATAGTTATATTTTTAGCCTCGTCAGATAAAGAGGCTATACTAACAAAATTATCTTCATAAGATATTTTTTCATAAATCTCATCTGATAATATATATATATTGTTTTTTATACATATATCAACAATATCCTCAAGCTCTTTTTTTGTATAAATAGCTCCAGTAGGGTTTGATGGATTAGATATAAATAACATTTTTGTTTTAGAAGTTATATGTTTTTTTATGTCGGATACAGTTATCTTGAAATTATTTTTTTTATCAGTGTCTACAAAAACCGGCACTCCTGAACATAATTTTATCATTTCAGGATAACTAACCCAGTATGGTTTAGGAACTAAAACCTCATCACTAGGATTTAATATTGAAATCAAAGTATTAGTTATAGCGTGCTTTGCTCCGCTTGAAACAACTATTTCATCTAAATCATAATCTACATTATTTTCGTTCTTTAACTTTTTAACAATCTCTTCTTTTAATTCATTAACTCCTGAAATACTATCATACTTAGTTTTATTATTATTTACAGCATCGATAGCTACCTCTTTTGCTTTTGTAGGTACATTGAAATCGGGTTCACCTATACTTAAATTAGATATATTAAGGCCTTTTTCTTGAAGCTTAGCCACTTTAGAGCTTATACCTATAGTATAAGATGGTGTTATGTTTTTTAATTTATTAGAAAGCATTTAATCACTCCTCGTTAGGATTTAGTTTAATAAATTATAGCATAATAATATATTAAATATAATATTATTTTATCTTTAACAAAAGCATATATGCATATTTTTGTTAGCTATATAAAGCGAAACTTAATTCAGATGGAGTTTTAGAACTTTTAGCTTTCGGATAAAATAAATAAAGCAATCAAAATCTTTAAATAAAGATTTTTAAGCATGAAACATATAAACATATTAATTTATATAAGTTATAATATAATTGAGTTGACTAAATTAAAAATGTTAATATTTACATACCTAATTTAAATAAGTATAAAAACATAAAATATGAGGGGGATAAACAATGGGAAAATCAATAATGCTTCAAGGGACAGCTTCTAATGTAGGTAAGAGTTTACTTACAGCTGCATTTTGTAGAATATTTAAGCAAGATGGGTTAAGTGTAGCACCTTTTAAATCACAAAATATGGCTCTTAATTCATTTATAACGAAAGACGGAGATGAGATGGGGCGAGCTCAAGTCTTTCAAGCAGAAGCAGCAGGGATTGAGCCTGATGTTAGAATGAATCCTGTACTTTTAAAACCTACAACAGATAAAAAATCTCAGGTTATAATAAATGGAAAAGTATATGACAACATGGATGCTGTTACTTACCATGAATTTAAACCGCAACTCTCAAATATGATAAAAGATATATATGACAAACTAGAAAATGAATATGATGTTGTTGTTTTAGAGGGAGCTGGAAGTCCTGCTGAAATAAATTTACGAGAAAATGATATAGTAAATATGGGAATGGCAAATTTATCAGATTCACCTGTTATAATAATTGGAGATATAGATAGAGGTGGAGTATTTGCATCATTAGCAGGAACTATGCTGCTTTTAACAGAAGAGGAAAGAAAAAGAGTTAAGGGAGTTATAATAAATAAATTTAGGGGAGATGTAGAAATACTAAAGCCAGGAATAAAAATGATTGAAGATATAATTAAGGTTCCGGTTCTTGGTGTTATACCTTATAGTAATCTTAAAATAGAAGATGAAGACAGTCTGACAGATAGATTTAGAAACCAAAAATCAAAGGAAAGTGGAGATATTAATGTAGAGGTTTTATATTTGCCACATGTTTCTAACTTTACAGATTTGAATGTTTTTGAAACTCAAGAAGATGTTAACTTAAAATATGTTATGAAAGGTGAGTCTATAGGTGATCCAGACATACTAATAATACCTGGAAGTAAGAATACAATAGAAGACCTTATTTATTTAAGAGAAAGTGGTCTTGAAAGACAAATAAAAGATTTGCATAAAAAAGGAAAACTTATATTTGGTATTTGTGGAGGATATCAAATCTTAGGAAAAAAATTATATGACCCAGAGGGAATTGAATGTGGAATAAAAGAAATAGATGGAATAGGTCTTTTAGACATAGAAACTACATTTGAAGGAGCAAAAATAACTACACAAGTAGAGGCTGTTGTTCAAAATAATGTAAGAGGATTGTTATCTTCACTTGAAGGAATTAAGGTAGAGGGTTATGAAATACATATGGGAAGAAGTGTAGTTGGAAAAGAATCTAGAAGTTTAAATAAAATGATTAAAAGAATGAATGAAAATATTGATGAATTAGAAGGTGCTATAAATTTACAAGGCAATGTTGCGGGAAGTTATATACACGGGATATTCGATAATATAAGTTTTACAAGAGGATTATTAAATAATATAAGAAAGACTAGAGGGTTAGATGAAATACAAAGTGAAGTTACATCATTTAAAGAATTTAAAGAGAAGGAATACGATAAATTAGCTAATATAGTAAGATCAAACATAGATATAGATAAAATATACTCTATATTAAGAGGAGAGGAATAGTATCTAAATGGAGTTTTAGAATTTTTTTGCTTTCGGATAAATTGTCTGGGTTGTCTACATGTGTAATAACAACTGTTTTAAAAAATTATATAGATGAACTGGAAAGAAATATAAACTGCCCTATAAAAAAATTATGAAAAATTTCATAAAAAATAGACCCATTATAAATACTTGGTTTCAAAAAAATGAACTTGTAATTTCAATACTTTGAGCTGGTTTGACTAATTTGATTAATTTTGATAATCTAAGTATAGCAAATATACGAAAGACCCTTTAACGAGGTTAAAGGGTATTTTTTTTGATTCATAACACTATATATAGTGTTAATAAAATAAAAATGTACAACATGATGTATGAGGGGGCAGTGGTATGATTGAAAATGTAAAAAAGAGAGACGGCAGAGTAATTAGTTTTAGTAAAGAAAAAATAGCAAGAGCTATATTCTTAGCAGCTAGTGAAGTTGCACAAAAAGAAGGAAAAACAGCAGATTACGAAATAGCGGAAAAATTAGCAGATAAAACACTAAGCCTTTTAACTAAAAAATACATGGGACAAGTTCCGACTGTGGAAAATGTGCAGGATGCTGTTGTAAAAACTTTGATAAAAAATGGACATGCAAAAACTAGTGAATCTTATATATTATACAGAGCGGAAAGAAGTAGAATAAGAAATTCTAAGACAAGATTAATTCAAGCTATAAAAGAAATAACTTTTTCAGATGCAGATAATGCAGATATAAAAAGAGAAAATGCTAATATAGATGGAAATACAGCTATGGGAACTATGCTTCAGTACGGAAGTGCTGTATCTAAGGAATTTTGCAAACAATTTGTCATAAAGCCGAATCATTCAAAAGCACATGAGATGGGAGATATACATATACATGATATGGACTTTTTAAATATGGGTACATTGACTTGCTGTCAAATAGATATATCTCAATTATTTGAAGGTGGCTTTTCAACAGGTCATGGTCATTTGAGAGAACCACAAGATATACTAAGTTATTCTGCTCTTGCAGCTATTGCTATTCAATCGAATCAAAATGATCAACATGGAGGCCAAAGTATACCGTTTTTCGATTATGGATTGGCAAATGGAGTGAAAAAGACATTTAAAAGATCATATATAGAAAATATATATAAAGCTATAAGTATAGAAAAAGATATTGAAGAAGGTCAAATAAAAATTATAACTGATAGAGTTAATGAAATAGAAAAATCTTTAAATAAAGAAATTTCTTTAACTATAGATGAAGAAATAAACAATAAAATTAAACAAGAATTAATTAAAGAATATGTTTTAGATGAAGAAACATGCTTAAAGGTACAAAAATTTGCAAGTAAAGAAGCTTTAAGAGAGACAAATAGAAAAACTTATCAAGCAATGGAAGCTTTTATACACAATTTAAATACAATGCACTCAAGAGCAGGAGCTCAAGTTCCTTTTTCAAGCGTTAACTTCGGAACAGATACAAGTGAAGAAGGAAGAATGGTGAGTAAAAACTTATTACTTTCTTTAGAAAAGGGACTTGGAAATGGAGAAACAGCTATATTCCCAATTCTAATATTCAAAGTAAAAGAAGGTATAAATTTAAATAAAGAAGATGTAAACTACGATTTATTTAAACTAGCATGTAAAGTTTCATCAAAGAGGCTATTTCCAAATTTCAGTTTCATAGATGCTCCATTTAATCTTCAGTATTATAAAGAAGGACATCCTGAAACAGAAGCTACTTATATGGGATGTAGAACAAGAGTAGTTGGAAATGTTTGTGGAGAGGAAATAGTTACAGGTAGAGGAAATCTTTCGTTTACAACTATCAATCTTCCAAGGTTGGGAATAAAACATGGAATATTAAAAAATAAAGAGACTGATATAAAAGGATTCTATAAAGAACTTCAAGAAAAAATAGATTTAGTAATAGATCAATTACTTGAAAGATTTGAAATACAAGCAAACAAAAAAGTTAAAAACTTCCCTTTCTTAATGGGACAAGGTGTATGGCTTGGATCTAAAGAATTATCTTGGGAAGATGATTTAAGAGAAGTTATAAAGCAAGGAACATTGACAATTGGATTTATAGGACTTGCTGAGTGTTTAAAAGCATTAATAGGAGAGCATCATGGAGAAAGCGATTATGCTCAAGAATTAGGTGTTGAGATAATTAAATATATGAGAGATAAAATGGATGAAGCTAGTGAAAAATATGGATTGAATTTCTCTTTAATAGCAACTCCAGCTGAGGGATTAAGTGGAAGATTCACTAAAATAGATAAAAAAGAATTTGGTGAAATAGAAGGAGTTACAGATAGAGACTATTATACAAACTCTTTCCATGTACCTGTTTATCACAAGTTATCTGCATTTGAAAAAATAGAAAAAGAAGCTAAGTATCATGCGCTTACTAATGCAGGACACATAAGTTATATAGAGCTTGATGGAAATCCATCAGATAATATAGAAGCGTTTGAAAGTATAGTAAGAGCTATGAAGGAAGCTGGAATTGGATATGGAAGTATAAATCATCCGCTTGATAGAGATCCTGTTTGTGGATTTAATGGAGTTATAGATGATGTTTGTCCAGCTTGCGGAAGAAAAGACGGAGAAGATGGTATACACTTTGAGAGAATAAGAAGAATAACAGGATATTTAGTTGGTACTGTAGATAGATTTAATGATGCTAAAAGAGCTGAGGTTAAAGATCGAGTAAAACATAATTAAAAAGGGGTGATATTATGAAATTAAGACTAGCATCTTCTGTGACATACGACAGCATAGTTGATGGACCTGGACTTAGAACTGTAATATGGACCCAAGGGTGCAAGCATAACTGTACAGGATGTCACAACAAGCAAACTCATGATTTTTGTGGAGGGTTTGAGGTTGAAGTAGAATCAATAATAGATACTCTAAAAGATTTGAGACTACAAAAGGGTATAACTCTTAGTGGAGGAGACCCGTTTGAACAACCAGATGCCCTTGTAAAGATATGCAAGGAAGCGAGAACGCTAGGACTAGATATTTGGGCTTATAGTGGATATACATTTGAACAGTTGACAGATATTAAAAATGAAAGATATTTCAAATGGAAGAATCTATTGAATGAGATAGATGTATTAATAGATGGTAAATTTGTAGAATCTAAGAAAAGTATGCTTTTAAAGTATAGAGGATCATCAAATCAGAGAATATTAGATGTGAAAAAATCATTACAATTAAAAAGGGCTGTTCTTCATGTGGATTATAATGAAGATATGGATATAGCAAAATAAAAGCGAGGCTTAAGCCTCGCTTTTATATTTAAGAGAATTATATGACTCTTAAATATCCGGTTAAATCAAAAATGACACTCATTAAAATAACGCTACTTAGTCAACGTTTTAATAAAACTACAGACTCTGCTTTATAAAATATCCTAAAAGTTCTTAAACTCCCTTACAGTCAAACAAAGAACTTTCTTAACGGATATTCAAACGCTGTAATTCAAGTTTTATACAAAAATATTTAAATCATTCGCTAACATTTTAATGCCATTTGTTTTTTAATATGTTTCTTAGATATGAAATGGATTTAAATATATGTTGTTTTCAAAAAAGACAAAAAGAAACAAAGGTAATTAATTCATTACCATTATTTGTAATGANTCTCATACGAAGGATTACATATTGCGTTAGCAATAAGGTTTGCAACTTTAGTTACGGTCGGAATATCTACAATTATTTCATTGAAAGTACGCTTTACAAATCCTTTTACATTTCCTACTTTTTTCACTAAGTCTCCTATGCCTATATTTTTCAGTTGGGTATCTTTTAATAATGTTTCTTTAAATAATACAATAAGATTATGAGTTATAAAAACCATCCACAGAAAAGCATATATTCTATAAAACTTAGTAGTTCTAAGGTTTCTAATGTGATAAACATTCTTAGCCATTTTAAAAAAAGCTTCTATAGTTTGTCGTTGATTGTAATATTTAAAAAGTTCTACAGCATTCATTTCTTTTTTAGGGATATTGGTGATAAGGTGAGAGTATTTAAATCTTCCTTGTTTTGTTAGTATTTGAACTATTATAATCCTATTCCTAACAGTGTTTGGAATCTCATATACCCTAGCAGTTTTA
>NZ_JBBMMD010000008.1:0-31165 GCF_037844525.1 Tepidibacter sp. Z1-5
GATCACCCTCTCAGGTCGGCTACCCATCGTCGCCTTGGTAAGCTTTTACCTCACCAACTAGCTAATGGGACGCGGGTCCATCCTATACCGATAAAATCTTTGACATTTTTAAGATGCCTTAAAAATGTATTATCTCGTATTAGCATATCTTTCGATATGTTATCCGTGTGTATAGGGCAGGTTACCCACGCGTTACTCACCCGTCCGCCGCTAAGATTAAGAAGCAAGCTTCTTAATCTCCGCTCGACTTGCATGTGTTAGGCACGCCGCCAGCGTTCATCCTGAGCCAGGATCAAACTCTTAAATAAAAGTTTGTCAGTNTTTCACTTCGTGTGTTTCGTATTTGCCTCGTTGTTGAGGACAAGTAATAATATATCAGCTATTTAATTATTCGTCAACCCCTATTTTATATTTTAAAAATATTTTTTTGATTTTTATTGTGTTTTTTTAAAGGTTTTTGTAATTATCAGTCGAATATTCGTTCTATACAATTTATTTACGACTATATGACAAGGAGGGTATTATGTTCAAACAATCAAAAAAAATAATGAGTCTAATATTACTTATTGTATTTACAATCTTTTTTACAGCGTGTTCCTCTTCTAATACAAATATTTCAGATAATGAGTTCAAGAAATATAAAGAAGAAAAGTTCAACACACAAGATAGTACAAAATCAAATAATGTAGATGATATTATAAAAATCCATTTTATAGATGTAGGGCAAGCTGATTCTATACTTATTCAAGATTCAAATAATAACACTATGTTAATAGACGCTGGTAATAACGATGATTCAGATTTAGTTGTAAACTACATTAGATCTCAAGGTATAAATACTATTAATTATGTAATAGGAACACATCCACACGAAGACCATATTGGAGGACTCGATGCCGTTATTAATAATTTTAATGTAAGTAAAGTGATTTTGCCAAAAGTTACATCTACAACAAAAACTTATAAAGATGTTTTGTTATCTATAAAAAATAAGAAACTTAGTATAACACCTGCTGTAGCTGGCAAATCATTTTTTTTAGGAGATACAAAATGCGAAATAATTTCACCAAATAATTCCCAGTATGATGACTTAAATAATTATTCAGTAGTATTAAAACTCACATACAAAAACAATTCATTCTTATTCACAGGAGATTGTGAAGATTTTTGTGAAAACGAAATTCTATCTTTAGGATACGATTTGAAATCAGATTTGTTAAAAGTGGGTCATCACGGAAGTAATAGTTCTACTTCTTTACCATTTTTAAAGTCAGTATCTCCAAAATATGCTGTGATCTCAGTGGGAAAAAACAACAAATATCATCATCCTACTCAAGAGACTTTGGATAGACTAAATTCTCAAAACATTAAAACCTATAGAACTGATGAGTTAGGAAATATAATAGTTACATCAGATGGCAATAATATAGTTATAGATAAAACCTCAACAACAAATGCAATTGCTAGAGATGTTGTGTATCCTATCCAATACGTATACATCACGAAAACGGGTAAAAAATATCATAAAAAAAATTGTAGTTCTTTAAAAAGCACTACAATCTCTATAAGCTTAGAAGAAGCGCAAAAATCCTATACACCTTGTTCTAAATGTAATCTTTAATTAAATTAATATTTTTTTAATATTTTTAAAGGATTTTAGACCTTTTTGTCTAATTACATAATCACAGGATAAAACATCTCATAATCAGTACTTTTGTACTTTTAATACCAACATTTTATTTTTATACACTTCCCTCCAAGAAGTGTATATTTTTTTATATAGCATGAATCAAATTTCTTATATTATATAAATTTAAGACATATATATATCCCCAATACAATAAGTAAACTCGTTACTAATACCTTCTTTCTTTTTCTATCCAATCTTTTTTTATTTTTTATTTTTTTATATACTCTACTCATTAAATGTCCCCCTTACTTAATTTAATAATATTCCACATAATTTTTTGTTATACTTTTTATCCTTTATATTCGTTATTGCAATCATTCTATTATTCTTAGTATTCCATTATAATATCAACCTAATATGCTAGTTCTAAATTTTATATCCTACTTTTTTCAACTCCAACATTATAATATCATTTCAAGGAAAAAATATCCAATAAAATTCTAAAGTTATATAATTTAATTATTGGGTATAATCTTTAAATAATATAAATTTTATTGGAGTGATTAAACTTGTCAAATATAGAATCATTTTTGCCTATAGTAAACTCAGAATCTAAGATTTTAATACTTGGCTCTATTCCTGGGAAAGAATCATTAAGACAACATCAATATTATGCATACTCTCAAAATCAATTTTGGAAAATAATTTACTCATTATTCAATACACCTATTGATGATAGTTATAATGGCAAAATATTATTTTTGAAAAAAAATAATATTGCTCTATGGGATGTTATACAATCATGTTATCGTGAAGGAAGCCTTGATTCAAATATTAAAATGGAACAAGCTAATGATTTTGAATCTCTGTTTAAGAATTACCCAAATATAAAGTATGTATTTTTTAATGGATTAAAAGCATACAACGTGTTTAAAAAGAAGATCGGATTCAATTTTGAAAATATTAAATTTCAAAGATTAGAATCTACGAGTCCTGCTAATACTAAAAAGTTTGAATACAAATTAGATAATTGGAGTATAATCAAAAATGTTATATAAAAAAATGAGAATCAGTTCTTCCTGATTCTCATTTTTTTATTTGTAAAAATATTCACCATTTATTATTTTGTATAAATCTTTTTTCTTACTCTTAAAAGGTTTTGAATTAAAAAACAAGCAATTTTCAACATTATTTACACCTTCAAGTGCTTTTTTTGCTGCTATATTACTTAAATTACTCGGTTTTAAAGTTTTAAATGATGCTTTATGCGCTGGCGGAAACTGTCCTCGTTGATATACTACTCCTTTTATATCATTTGGAAATCTATCACTCTTAACTCTATTAAGAACTACATTAGCAACTCCTAATCGACCGTCTAGCTTTGTATTTCCCGATTCTACCTGTATAATTTTTGCAAGTAATCTCATTTCTTCATCTGTATACGGTCTTTGTTCAAATTTTTCTTCAGAAACTACTAGACTTTCTTTTTTTATATCCACAGTAAAAGTCTCGTGTACCCAATTAATATCACAGTTTAAATTTTCAGAAATAAACCTAATCGGTATATATATTCTTCCACCTCTTAAAAAAGGCTTTGAATCTAGCTTATATTCTTTTGAATCTATGTATGCTATATCACTATCTGCTGTTAATTTCATTTTCTTTCCTTCATAATCAATTATAATACTTTTAGTAGCTTCATTCCATGTAACTTGTCCATTTAAAGCCTCAGCAACAAATCTTGCAAGTACAAATACTGTATCGTTAATCAGTATATTCTTTTGATCACTTTTTACGTAATTATCATTTATCTTCACACTAACTTCTACTTCAAGCGCAAAGCATGAACTTATATGTAAAGATATAATAATCATTGTGCAAAGGATTATCCTTAGCTTTTTTTTCATTAAATAACCCACTTTCTTATTTTTATCTAGATGTTAAAATTTAAATACTCTGACAAGAAGTCATATTATCGTCTTTTTTGTCTAACATTATCATATTATAATATTTTTTGCTTTTTTGTCAAATCTAAACCGCCACCCTTATATAATGTGTTTATTTATTTAATATTATTCCTTTTATATAAAAATGAGCATGCACTAGACTTTAATGTCCAGTACACACTCATTTTCTTTTTCATATTTTTTATCTACTTTTGCATTATACACAAGGCCTATAAGAAATAATATACCCCCGATTATTTTTCCTTTAGAAAAAACATCTAAATATATATAGTCTATAATAGCACTTGTAAGTATTTGACCTATAAATGGAAGTATAACTACATATACTGCAGGAATTTGAGGTACTATAGTGTTGAATAAGTAAATTGCCAAAACCCCAATAAATCCACCAAAAAGATAATTTATAGGAACAAACTTAATAACACTTAAAGATGGCATAGAATTTTTCATTACAAAACATATTATAATAGACGTTAATGTAGCCATCGAATAATTTATAACAACCCCATTTACCATTCCTTCTTTTTGAGCAAGTTTCCCATTTATCATCATATTTATAACTATTGATATACCCGTTAGAAATGACAATAATATATACATGAAATCACCCCACTACATTATAATCATAAATATTATTCCAAGTGAAATAATAGAAAAACCTATTATTTTTTCTTTCTTAAACTTATTTACCGGCATTCCAAACATTCCAAAATGATCTACTACATTAGACATCATAAGCTGTCCAAACAAGCTAATTCCTACAACAAGAGTTACCCCTATTTGGGGAATACAAATGTTATTTAAAAGTATAGTTAAAACACTAAGTACTCCAGGTAATAAAAATAACACAGGTATTTTTGTTATATTAGGCAACTTATTCTTTGTTCCAATTGAAATCATCATAATAATTATAAGTCCTACAACATGAAATATAAGAGTGCTCATATAAGGTCCTGTTATACTAGCCAACATTCCATTAAAGAAAAGCATTATAGCTAATATAATACCCGTTATAATCCCTAAATTTTTATACATATAAATCCCTCCACACTTTACAATCCTTTATAAATAACTTATCATATTTATGTAAATACGAATATGACATATGTCATACAAGGAGGATTTATGAAAAAAATTTTGAACAATACTCTTTTAAATAAATATATTGTTAAACATAATATAAAAAATATATTCGACGATACTATATTAAAATACGCCCAACTTCATTACTATGAAAAAAACGAACATATACTTCAAGCGGACTACGAACTCGATTATTATTATTTATTTGTAGATGGAAAAATAAAAATATCATATCTTTTAGAAAACGGTAAATCTATATTGCTGAGGTTTTATACAGATTTTGATTCATTAGGTGATGTAGAGCTTTTAAATAATGTACCTGTTCGTTGCAATGTTGAAGCAATTGAAAATACACACCTAATAGCACTTCCTTCCAAAATATTAAGAGATAGTTACTGTGATAACCCTAAGTTTTTAAAGCATATAATAAATTCACTAAGTCAAAAACTAGATGCCATTGGTAATAATAGTTCCTATAACCTTATGTACCCTCTTATAAACAGGTTATCTAGTTATATAGTAGAACATATAACAGATAAGGATTATATACAGCTTAATTCATCATTTAAAGAAATCGCTCAGTTTCTCGGTACAACTTATAGACATCTAAATAGAACCTTTAACAAGCTTGAATCTCAGGGAATTATAAAATGCTATGACAAAACAATATATATACTAAAAGAAGAAGAGTTAAGAAAATTATCTAAGAATATATATATAGTATAAAAGCTCACACTGCTAAGTCTGAGCTTTTATACTTCTTCATCTACAATATATCAATTTTAAACTCCCCATTAATTACTTCTACCATACACTTTCCACCTTTGCTTAAATCTCCAAATAAAATCTCATCTACAAGCAACGGTTTTAATCTCGAATCTATAAGCCTTATAATTTCTCTAGCTCCAAACTCTTTTGATACTCCTTTTTTAGATATATATTCAACACAAGAATTTTCAAAATCAATCGATATATTCTTTTTATTTAACTTTTGTTTGAATTTTTCAAGTTCTTTTTTAGCTATATTAACTGCCATATCATCGTCCACATGATTGAATTTAACTATTTTATTAAGTCTATTTCTAAACTCTGGGCTAAATATTTTCTTTACTTCATCATCTATAGCCTGTGAATTCATACATCTATCCCCAAATCCCACAAAATTTTTCCCAATATCTTTAGCACCTGCATTTGAAGTCATTATTATTATCACATTTTCAAAGTCAGATTTTCTTCCTTGATTATCAGTAAGAGTTGCATTATCCATAACCTGAAGTAATACATTTAATATATCTGTATGAGCTTTTTCTATCTCATCTAAAAGTAAAACGCAATGAGGTTTTTTTCTAATAGAATCTGTAAGTAATCCTCCTTCTTCATAACCTACATATCCAGGAGGTGCTCCTATTAGTTTAGAAGCGGAATGCTTTTCTGTATATTCACTCATATCAAACCTTATAAGCTCTATTCCTAAAGTTTTAGATATATTTTTAGCTACTTCAGTCTTTCCAACGCCAGTAGGACCTACAAATAGCATACATGCAACAGGCTTATTATCTTCATTCAGTCCAGCTCTTGACATCTTAATACATCTTGTAACCTCTTTAATAGCCTCATCTTGTCCAAATACATTGCTTTTTAAAACTTTTTCTAAGTTTTTAAGAGAATTTATTTCATTTGATTCTACAGTCTGTTTAGGTATATTACAAACCTTAGATACTATCTTCTCAATCATATTTTCATCTATAATTATTTCTTCTTCATTACAACAACTTATTCTAGCATAAGCCCCAGCTTCATCTATTATATCAATAGCCTTATCAGGTAAAAATTTATCATTTATATATTTATCGCTGAGAACTACAGCACTTTTTATAGCTTCTTCTGTATATCTTACATTATGAAAATTTTCATAATTCTTTTTTAGACCATTTATTATTTCTATTGTTTCCTTTGCAGATGGCTCCTTAATTTCTATCTTTTGAAATCTTCTATTTAATGCTTTATCTTTTTCAAAGTACTTCTTATACTCATCAAAAGTACTCGCACCTATAAATCTAATTTTTCCATCCAATAGATAAGGTTTTAATAAATTAGATGCATCTAATGAAGATCCACTTAACGCTCCAGCTCCTACTATATTGTGAATTTCATCTATATATACTATAGGATTTTCATGTTTTTTTATATTATCTAGTACCTTTTTTATCCTTTCTTCAAAATCTCCTCTGTACTTTGTTCCAGATAACATAGCACCTATATCCAATGAAAATATCTCAGCTTTTTTAAGCTTATCAGGAACGTTTCCTTCAATAATCAATTTTGCAAGTCCAAGTGTAATGGATGTCTTTCCAACACCAGGTTCACCTATATGAATAGGATTATTCTTATTTCTTCTACAAAGTATCTGAATAGTTCTATTTAGTATATCTTCTCTGCCTATAAGAGGATCGCTTTTTTCGTTATTTTCAATTTCAGTAAGGTTTAAAGTATACTTATCTATCTCAAATTCATTTTTTATTTCCTCTTTAGTATCATAATCATCATATTCTTCATCTGCTAACTCATACTCATTTTCAATACTATTTCCCAAATTATATACTAAATCTCTCTTTGTAACTCCTTGATCTAGTAAGTAGTATTTAGCATAACTATCCTCTAAATTGTATATAGCTGCTAATAGATGTTCTATATCTATAATATCTTTCCCACAGCTTTCAACTTGAGCATTTGCAATTATAATAACTTGCTGAAACCCTACACTTTCTAAGGGTTCAAAATCATCTACCTTACTTATATATTCGTCTATATATATCTTTAAATTATTTTTTAATTCATCTATATTCGCTCCACATTCCCTTAAGGAATCTATAACTTTATAGTAATATAAAGACACATAAAGCAAGTGTTCTACTGTAACATATTCACAATTATTTATTTTTGCTTCTTCATAAGCCTTTAATATCACGTCATTTACTATATTTGTTATATTCATATTTTTACTCCTCTTCAATAGTAAGTTTAAAAGGGAATCCCTCTTCTTTTGCCATATCCATGGCTATTGAAACCTTAGTAGCTGCAATATCATAAGGATATACTCCAGCAATTCCAATTCCCTTTTTATGTACATCAATCATTATTTTATTTGCAACCTCAATTTTTTTATTAAATATATTAATAAGTACATATACTACAAATTCCATAGTCGTATAATCATCATTATGCATAATCACTTTATAATGTTTTGGCTTTTTTATTTTGATCTCACTTTTTTGTTTAGTTATAATGTTAGTTTCCATGTTTATGCCTCCAATTTCAATAAGTAATTCTGTTTAAGTAATTTTGTAGACTTTTTTAGTTAAAGTATTGACTGTATAGTTACTATACATATTATTATACTATATATTGGTATTAATTATAGGAGGTTATTATGGATTATTTATTTTCTAAAAAATTTACATTCAAAGAATTTTTAAAATTTGTAGCTCAAACAGTTATATCTATGGTTTTTATATCTCTTTATACAATTATAGATGGAATATTCATTTCAAACCTTACTAGTCCAGATGCTTTGGCTAGCATAAACATAATTTTACCTATTTTTAATGTTATTTTGGGCTTTAGTATAATGATGGGTACAGGTGTATATTATTTTCCACTAAAAGTATGCTTATTCCCACATTTATTTCCATAATATTTATCAAAAATATAAAAGCACTTATATGTATTGATTTATTAATTCAAAATGTAGGACCATCATATTTAAATATACAAATAATACTATACTCCTTATATTTAATGTATAATACTATGTATACGTATTTTTCACTGTATCTAGTGAAAAACTAAAACCAACTCTATACAGTTAGGAGTAATAAAAATGAATTACATAATATATGACTTAGAATTCAATCAAACAAAATCAATTAAAAATACTGTAAAAGACGCGTATAAATGTCCATTTGAAATAATTCAAATAGGTGCAATTAAATTAGACGAGAATTTTAATACAGTAGCTACCTTCGATAGGCTCGTAAGACCTACAGTATATCCAACTTTAAATCCTTATATAGAAGATCTCACTAATATAGATATGAATCAATTAAATAAAGCAGATTACTTTCCTAAGGTTTACAAGGATTTTTTAGACTTCGTAGATGATTCGAGTATTTTTTGTGTATGGGGAAAGGTCGATCTTAAAGAACTATTTAGAAATATTCGTTACCATGAATTAAACTTCCCAATTAATAAAAAATATATAGATGTTCAATATCACGCTACCAAACATCTCAAATTCACAAAGGGCTTTAGCGTTGGACTTCAAAAAGCAGTAGATACTTTCAAAATACCACTTTACAAAGAATTTCATAATGCTTTTAATGATTCTTATTATACAAGTGAAGTATTCAAAATCATATACAATAAAAATATACTTCCAGAAACGTATGATACAAGTAGAACGGCAAGATCTAATAGTGCAAAGCAAAAAGTTGATATGAACGCTTTATTTAGACAATTTGAAAAGATGTATTCTAGGAAAATGACTAGACACGAAAAAAAAATTATAAAGCTTGCTTATATGATGGGAAAGACAAATCAATTTAGTATAGATATCGAAAAAAAGACTCATGATTAAATTTAATCATGAGTCTTTTTATTATGCTGATACTTTATTTTTTTGTAGCCTCATTTTTTTTTCATATCTAGAATACATTACCAATGCTACTACCGAGAAGAATATAGGTCCCGCAACACTCCAAATAGTAGTCATCATATCTCCATTCATCGCAGGCTGTATTATAGAGAAAAAGTTTGCAAATCCAATAGTAAATATTACTATAACCATAGCTATACGAGAAGTTTTTTCGCTCTTATATACCTCAAATGGCTTTGCAATTTCTTTATTTTTCTTAAATGAATAAAATCCTCCTGCTACAAACATATACGGTATAGTCATAGCCACATTAGTCATAGCCACTAATATTACAAAGAATTTAGAAACTGTATCTCCTCCAAAAGATACAAGAAGTATTATTATACTAACTATAATACATTGAATCCACATAGCATTAACAGGCATACTATCCTTAGTTTCAGTAATTTTTTCTGGCCATAATTCTTTAGGTGTACCTTCTATTAATTGTTTCAATGGAGAATAAGTTAATGTAAAGAATGCTCCAGTTAATGCAAGCAACATAGAAATACCTGTGAACCTAGCCATCCAATTTCCCATTTGAACAGATATTCCTTGACTTACCCCAAATGCTTGTCCTATTTGGTATCCAAGATTATTCATAACAACATATCCTACATTACCCATGTGAACAGCATCAGTAGATAAAACATCATTCCAGTTAGTAAATACGCCTACAAAGAATATACCTATAGCATATCCTACAGCGATTATAATAGCTGAAATTGCAACACCTTTTGGAAATGTCTTTTCCGCATTTTCAGTTTGATCTACAAGACCTCCAATAGCTTCTATTCCCCCATATGCAAATATAGCAAATACAAGGAATGAAAGCACAGATACAGGGTTTGAATAAATTGCATTTGGAGATTTTACAAATGCACTAGCATTATGTATAGGTTGAGCTAGTTTTCCACCAGTTCCTATTAAAACAAGTATAGCACCTACTATTAAAACTACATTAAGTAGTGCAACTGCAGTTCCACCTATAGAAGTGATTTTTCTTATCTTATCAAGTCCTTTACTAGATACAACCGTTACAAATATCATCCATATAACAGCTAATACACCTAGCGTTTGAGTTGCTGAAAGCCCAAATACAGACCATCCTGCTGTAGTATCCGTTCCAAATATTGCATTTGAGAACACTACCCATATTCCAGATGCAACATTTACCATCCAAATTACGTAAGATGCATACCACATAAACGTTCCTACGAACGCATATTTTGGTCCAACAGATATCGACATCCAAGAATATATTCCGCCTTTTTCATTTTTAAACGCGGCACCATATTCCGCCATCATAAATGCATATGGTATAAAAAACGTTATAGCCGATAATATATACCACGGAATAGCACCATATCCCATTAAATAAAAAGATCTCGGAATATTGTTAAATCCGAATACAGATGTGAAGATCATTAAAATCAAAGATATTAATGTCAGTTTTTGAGTATTTTTAGTATTAGACGCCATAATTTTCCTCCTTTTGATTTTTATTTTAAATAGTTTACAAGTTTATTATATAACAATCTATATAAAAATCAATATTTTTGTATTGTTTTTTTTATTCATATAGTTTTTTTTATATACTTATTTCTATATTATATGTTAAATATCAATTGACAGTTTCTCAATAAAGTTATAACATCATAATGTTAGGCTTTTATGTAAATATACTCTAAAGTCAAACTTACATTCAGTTGAAATCAAGTTTTATTTTAACTGATTTAGTTTCGTATGTACCCTATGGGCAAACTAATCTAGAAGCTGTAGAGTTCTCATTTCCAACGTTAAGAGTAGGGATTATTATAACTCTTAGTTTCGGATAAATTTATAATAGAGGAGTTTTAAAATGTCACAACAAAATTTAAGCTTTATCGATGAGGTTAGAAGAAGAAGAACATTTGCAATCATTTCCCATCCCGATGCCGGAAAGACTACATTAACTGAAAAATTCTTATTATACGGAGGAGCAATTCACCAAGCTGGATCTGTTAAGTCTAGAAGATCTCAAAAGCATGCTGTATCTGACTGGATGGAAATAGAAAAACAAAGAGGTATATCTGTTACATCGAGTGTACTTCAATTTGAGTACAATAATTTTTGTATCAATATACTAGATACCCCTGGACATCAGGACTTTAGTGAGGACACTTATAGAACTCTTATGGCAGCAGATAGTGCTGTAATGGTTATAGACTCTGCAAAAGGTGTCGAAGCACAAACAAAAAAATTATTCCAAGTTTGTAAGATGAGAGGAATTCCAATTTTTACCTTCATAAATAAGATGGATCGACAAGGAAAGGATCCTTTTGAATTAATGGAAGATCTTGAGAATGTTTTAGGAATCCGTTCTTGTCCTGTTAACTGGCCAATAGGATCAGGTAAAGAGTTTAAGGGAGTATTTAATCGTCAAAAGGATCAAATAGAATTATTCAACGATGGAAATCATGGACAATCTATAGCTAAGTCTGTAGTTGGAAAAGTGGATGATGAAAAATTTACTGAGCTATTAGGTAATGGACTTCACGAACAACTTTTAAACGATATAGAACTATTAGATGTTGCTGGAGATGAATTTGATTTAGATCAGATATTAAAAGGAGAACTTACTCCAGTATTTTTCGGAAGTGCTCTTACAAACTTTGGTGTTGAGCCATTCCTTGAGTCATTCCTTGATATAACTACACCACCAACACCTCGTGATAGTAATATGGGAATTATAGATACTGAATCTGATAATTTTTCAGGATTTATATTCAAAATTCAAGCTAATATGGATAAAGCTCATAGAGATAGAATAGCTTTTTTAAGAATATGTTCTGGTAAATTCGAAAAAGGTATGACAGTAAACCATGTTCAAAGAGGTAAAAAAGTTAAACTTGCGCAACCTCAACAATTCGTAGCGCAAGATCGTGTTATTGTGGATTCGGCTTATCCTGGAGATATAATAGGTATACACGATCCCGGAATATTTAATATAGGAGACACTTTATCTCAAAAACAATCGAAATTACAATACAAAGGAATTCCTCAATTTGCTCCTGAGCATTTCGCTAGAATTTCTACTCTAAATTCTTTAAAGAGAAAACAATTTTTAAAGGGAATTACTCAGATATCAGAGGAAGGTGCTATTCAGGTTTATAAGCGTCCTAATATAGGTATGGAAGAACTTATAGTAGGTGTTGTAGGTGTTTTACAACTTGAAGTATTAGAATATAGATTGAAAAATGAATACAATGTTGATATAACAATGCAAACACTTCCTTACCGTTTTATACGTTGGGCTGAAACTGGAAGCTTTGATTCTCATAATATGTCTATGACAATGGATACTATTCTTGTTGAAGATAAGGATAAAAATCCTGCATTCTTATTCCAAAGTGAGTGGTCTCCTACTCAATTAGTAACTAGAAATGAAGGATTGGTTTTAAGCGAAACTTCTATATATTAGTCTTCGCTTCATTAATAACGCATAGCTTAGATTGAAAATTATATAATTTCTTTATAAATAGAAATAAATAAAAAAGAACGAGAATTCTTTAGACTAAAGAATTCTCGTTCTTTTTTCACATTATTCACATCTACATATTTTCTATAACAGCCTGTGCAAATTCTTTAGTCCCTAATGTACCACCTAAATCCTTAGTCAATTTATCCTTTTGCTTAAATACCTTTTCGAGTGCAGATTCAATTTTTAAAGCAGCATCATTCTCACCTATATATTTAAGCATCATAACTCCTGTTAATATGCATGATATAGGGTTAGCTAAGTTTTTACCTGCTATATCTGGTGCTGATCCATGAACTGGTTCAAATACAGCTATATCTTCTCCAATATTTGCACCAGGAGCCATACCAAGTCCTCCTATTAACCCAGAACTCATGTCCGATAAAATATCCCCGTATAAGTTAGGTGCAACTACTACATCGTAATTTTGTGGATTCATAACAAGTTTCATACTCATAGCATCTACTATAACATCTTCAAATTCTATATCATAATCTTTTGCTACATCTTTTGCACATTTTAAAAACAATCCATCTGATAACTTCATTATATTTGCTTTATGAGTTGCAGTTACTTTTTTTCTATTTTCTTTTTTAGCAAGTTCAAATGCAAATTTAACGATTCTATCAGATGCTTTTTTAGTTATTATTTTGATACTTTCGCAAGCATCATCACCCACTTTGTGTTCTATACCAATATAAAGCCCTTCCGTGTTCTCTCTTACAATTACGAAATCAACATTCTTGTGAAGTGTGTCTATACCTTCGTAAGATTTAATAGGTCTTATATTTGCATATAAATTAAGTTTTTGTCTTAAACCTACATTGACACTTCTAAACCCTGTTCCTATAGGAGTTGTTATAGGACCCTTTAAGGCCACTTTATTATTTTTTATACTTTCAACAACCGCATCCGGCAAAGGTGTATTATATTCATCCATTACGCACAAACCAGCATTTAGTATTTCCCATTCAATATCAGCACCACTTTTATCTATAATATCCTTTGTAGCATATATTACTTCAGGTCCTATTCCATCCCCAGGAATTAATGTTATCTTATTTGACATATTATTTTCCCCCTATATCATTGTTTTCTTTTATCAAGTTCAGAAGGCCACCTGCTAATATCATTTTCTTTTGTCTACTTGTTATATCTAAATTCACTTTATATTCATTGTCTTTAGTTAAATTCTTTAGTATAAATACTCCTTCATCTAGATTTTTGAAATTATCTTCAATTAGAATTTCATCCATCAAATCTATATCATCATAGTCTTTGTCGTTTGTAAAAGTTAAAGGAAGTATACCATTATTTATAAGGTTTTGCTTGTGTATTCTAGCAAAAGACTTTGCAATCACAGCTTTAATTCCAAGATACAATGGTGCTAATGCCGCATGTTCACGACTAGATCCTTGACCATAATTCGACCCTCCTAATATGAATCCTCCTTTAAACTCTTTTGCTCTACTAGGAAAATCAGAATCACATGGCTTAAAGCAGTATTCAGATAAATAAGGAATATTTGATCTATACGGAAGTAACTTTGCATTCGATGGCATAATATGATCAGTTGTTATATTATCATCTACCTTTAATAGTATTTTCCCTTTTAATATATCTTTTAAAGGCTCTGTTTTTGGAAAATCCTTAATGTTAGGACCTTTTATTATATCAATCTCTTCTCCTTCTTTAGCAGGAGGCACGATTAAATTATCATTTATCAAAAACTTATCAGGCATAGAAATTTCTGTATTATCTATATCTTCAGGACTTGTTAGATATCCTGTTATAGCAGATACAGCAGCAACCTCAGGACTTACTATATATATATCAGCAGATGTTGTTCCAGATCTTCCCTTGAAATTTCTATTAAAGGTTCTAAGTGATACCCCTCCAGTACTTGGAGCCTGACCCATTCCTATACAAGGTCCACATGCAGATTCCAATATTCTAGCACCTGCAGATACCATCTTTGCTAAAGCTCCATTTGCAGCGAGCATATTTAATACTTGTTTTGATCCTGGCGATATAACAAGTGATACATGTTCAGCAATAGTTTTATTATCTAGAATTTCAGCGACCTTCATCATATCTACTAAAGATGAGTTAGTACAACTTCCTATTGCAACTTGATTTACCTTTATATCTTTAAGTTCACAAACATCTACTACATTATCAGGGCTATGAGGACATGCTGCCAAAGGTTTTAGTTTATCTAAATCTATAACTATAAATTCATCATATATAGCTTCTTCATCAGCTAATATCTCAACATAGTCCTCTTCTCGTCCCTGAGCCTTTAAAAATTTATAAGTCACTTCATCTGATGGAAATATAGATGTTGTAGCTCCAAGTTCAGCTCCCATATTGGTAATAGTTGCCCTTTGTGGAACACTTAAATACTTTAAGGCTTCACCACAATATTCAAATATCTTGTTAACTCCACCTTTTACTGTATATCTTCTTAACACCTCTAGTATTATGTCTTTTGCAGATACCCCTTTGTTTAGTTTTCCTATTAATTCAACCTTTACTACATCAGGAGTCTTGATGTAATATTCCCCACCAGCCATGGCAACCGCGACATCAAGCCCTCCTGCTCCAATAGCCAACATACCAATTCCTCCACAAGTAGGAGTATGACTATCAGATCCAAGAAGAGTTTGACCTGGAACTCCAAATCTTTCAAGATGAACCTGATGACATATTCCATTACCAGGTTTTGAAAAATATATACCATACTTTTTAGCAACCGTCTGAATGTATAAATGATCATCTGCATTTTCCGGTCCTGCTTGAAGTATATTATGATCTATATAAGCTATCGATTTTTTAGTTTTAACCCTATCAATACCCATATTTTCAAGTTGAAGATAAGCCATCGTTCCTGTAGAATCCTGTGTCAACGTTTGATCTATTCTTATTCCAATTTCACTTCCCTTTTTAAACTCTCCACTGACAATATGATTACTTATGATTTTTTGAGCTACTGTAAAATTCATATTACCCCTCCTTAAACCGCCTCTGTTTTCTCTATTTGTTCTATATGTGGTAAGTACATATAAGTTATTTTCTTTAATTCCTCGTTTGATATAACCGAAGTTCTTCCACCTAAGTACTGATCATCTACCCATCTTTTAATAGGATATATTCTCTCATCCGTCTTAGATATTTTTTGACCTTCGCTCAATCTAAAATAAGTATTAATCCAAGCTGCAATACCAGCTACTCCTGAGTATTGATTAACAGATACTACAATTGGTCTATTTAATATTTTCTCCGTATCAAAAGAATTATATATTTCTACATCCTTTAATATCCCATCAGCGTGTATTCCAGCTTTTGTTACATTAAATTCACTTCCAACAAAAGGAGTTTGTGGATGAATATTATAGTTCATTTCTTTTTGAAAATACTCACTAACCTCAGATAAAATTTTAAGATTCATATTCTTAATATCACCCTTTAATTGACCATAAGCTACGAGCATAGCTTCTATAGGACAGTTACCTGTTCTTTCTCCTATACCGAATAAAGTAGTATTTATAGAAGAGGCCCCATACATCCAAGCTGAAACAGAATTTGTTACAACAGAATAAAAATCATTATGTCCATGCCACTCTATAGACTTAGACGAAACATTACATTCATTTCTAAGTCCATGTATAATAGCTGGTATACTTCTTGGAAGCGATGTTCCTGTATAAGAAATCCCAACACCTAATGTATCACAAGCTCTTATCTTCACTTCAACTCCAGATTCTTTTGATAAATCCATCAAAGATTTAACTAACGGAACTACAAATCCATAAAAATCAGCTCTAGTTATATCCTCAAGATGACATCTTGGTACTATTCCATTTTCAATAGCCTCCCTTGCAATGTCTAAATACATATTGAGGGCCTTTTCTCTCGTAGTTTTTAATTTCTTAAATATATGATAATCAGAACACGACATAAGCATTCCAGTTTCTTTAATTCCCATTTCTTTAACCAATTTTAAATCCTCTTTGTTAGCTCTAATCCATGAAGTTATTTCAGGGAAGTTGTATCCTCTGTCCATACACTTTGAAACTGCCTTTCTATCCTTTTTTGAATAAAGGAAAAATTCCGATTGTCTAATAATACCTGATTCATTATCTATCTTATGCAGATAATCATATAACTTAAGTATTTGATCAACACTAAAAGAAGTCATAGACTGTTGACCATCTCTAAAAGTTGTATCCGTTACCCATATATCATTAGGAAGTTCCATAGGAAGTAAAATATTATTAAACTCTACCCTAGGAATTTGTGAATACGGAAATACATTTTTAAAATAATTTGAATTAGACAAATTTACAATAGAACTTTTCATAATAACCCAACCCCCTCAAATTACATTTATATTTTTGAAGTTTTGCAATCAATATATTTCATTTGATTTATTTTTACATCAATTTTCATTTTATGTTTTTATAATTTAAGACGCACTTAAAATCGTCTATTTTCAACATTTTCCGAATTTTATTTTCTTCAATTTCGAAATATAAGATAATATAAACCCATTTCGAATTTTCTTTTTATGATTTTTTGTTCATTTCATATTTCATATTTTAACATGCCCATTCTGTGTTTGCAAGTGAAAATGCAATTTTTTTATGTATAAATTTCATTTTACGCAAAAAAAAGATGTAAATGAGGTCATTTTTTACCTAATTTACATCTTTTAATCAATTAAACTTCATTTGCAATTCCATTCCAAAGAATCTCACTATATATTTATACAATTTATAAATTTAAAGCTTTATCTAGATAGTTTTTTCATGTATATCTACAGTGGTAAACTAAATTTATTTGGTTATAATAAAAGATTTATTTGGTTTTCCTATATAATAACCTTGTGCGTAATCTACCCCTATTTCTTTTAGTGTATTTAATATTTTTTCATTTTCTACATACTCTGCAATAACAATCATTTTAAATGCCCTTGCCATGCTTACAATAGATTTTACAAGATAGAAATTTTCTTGATTCTCATTTAAATCTGTTATGAAAGAACCATCTATTTTTAAATAAGCTGCCGGAATACGCTTTAAATATTGCATAGAAGAAAATCCTGTTCCAAAATCATCTATAGAAAACTCAAACCCTAGTTCTCTAAAAGTGTGTATTGTATTGATTAAGCGGTCCAAATCTTCTATATTTTGTGTTTCGGTGATTTCAAATATGATATTTTTGTATTTTATTTTATATTGTTCTATTAAAAGAACTATTTTAGGTAAAAACTTTACATCATTTAAGCCTCTGCCTGAAACATTTACAGAAAGTTTAATTGTATCTTTCGGATCAACTTCACTCTTATATTTTAACGCCTTTTGTATTACCATTAAATCTAACTTTCCTATTAAATTATTTTCTTCTGCTACTTTTATGTAAGGAAATGGTGATAAATAATTTTCTCCATTTTTAATTCGCATAAGAACTTCGAATTTTTCAATTTTATTTTCTTTTATATCGTAGATTGGCTGAAAAAATGGAACTATTCTATCTTCCTCCATGGCTTTTATGAGTTCTTCTTTTTTATTATTTATTTGCTTTTTTATCTCAATTAGATCATGCGAATCAGGAAATACTAAAAAATTCTTTTTATTTGTTTTCTTTAAATAATTTAAAATATCTTCTATTAATAATATTGACGTATCCAAATCTTCCATTTCTAATGAATTTAATTTTGTTAAACCTAAAAAAGCATTGATATTTATATTAAGATTATCTATTTTCACAGCTAAATCTTTTAATTTTTCATTAAGTTCTTCTGTCTTTTGAAGAGCCTTATCCCAATCTTCTGTGTTAAATAGAAATATAAAATGATCTGCTTTAGAATGGGTCAAAAGTCCATCATTATATAAATAGTTTTTTAATATATCGGTTAGTTCCTTAATAACCTCATTTCCTACTTTACTCCCATAATTTCCATTTATAGTTGAGAAATTATACATATCTATGAATAGAATGATTTTTCCACCTGACTTAGGTTCTTTTTTTAAAACTTGTAAAAGCTTATTTCTTCCATAAATACCAGTTAAGTCATCTAAATTATATATTTTAGTAAATACAAAATATATGAATATTCCTAACCCTATTAAAATAACAAATCCAAAGATTGAAACCTTCATTAAATAAATAAAATTATTGATTTTTACCTTTTCATAATTTATTCGACTTACGATTATCCAATTTGTGTGAGGAATTTTGTTGAAATATCCGTATGTTTTTTCTTTCAAAGCATTACTGTAGTATATTTGTCCTGAAGGAGATTTTAATAAATTTTCCTTATTTTCATCCCAAATTTTTATCAAATCTCGCATCATTTTTTTTGTATCACCTGAAAATTGATCTAAATAACTTTTTTTAGGATTAAACATAGAGAAACCCAAAAGTTTATGTTCAGGGTGAAGGATAATGTTTCCATTTACATCAACGATATAATGGTCTACATTTTCCGTATGTGTAATGATACCAAAAGTTATATATATATCCTCTAAAAATATATCTGCTGCAATAACACCTTTTAAGTCACCATTTCTTCTAATAGCATAAGTCAACGTTATAACAGGCTTTTGGCTGGTCATATCTGTATATACTGGTGTTATAGTAGGATTTTCCGAAAGAGTAGTGTTTACATACCAAGATCTATCCCTCAAATCAACTTTATTACTAACATTTTTGTTATCTGTTATCTGACTACCATCTTTCTCACTTACAAAATACATAGAAGATATAAGAGGTACTTCATTAATAGTTTCGTCAAAAATTGATTTCATTTCATTAGGATTATTAAAATGAAAATCAGATAATAAAATTCCTGTATTTTTAACAATAGCTTTCAATGGATCTACTGTATTTTGCATAAATACCGAATAGTTTTGTGATCTTTCTATTAAATTATTCTCAGTTTCTAATAAGGTATCTTTTTTATAATTTTGATAAACAAAATAAATAATAAAGCCATTCAATAAAGAAATCCCTATAAGTAATAAAATTAAATACTTTGTTTTATTAGATTTCATAATACACCTCCTAGACGCTTTAACTATAACAAATAATACCATTAAATTTTATAATTGTAAATTGTTTGCATATTAAAAGACCCATCCTATTAAGAATGAGCCTTCCAATCAATTATTTCAAATTATTCAGATTTCCTATTATAAAAGTCCCTCACTGAAGTATCGCTCTGCTCTGTCAGGAAGAATAGTCACTATTTTTTTATCTGGATATTGTTTTGATATATTCATAGATGCCCATACATTAGCTCCTGACGATACTCCCACTAAGCATCCACATATCTTAGCTAATTGTCTAGAAGTTGAAATAGCATCTTCATCACTAACCTCTATAACCCTATCCATTAAAGATACGTCTAATACATCTGGTATGAACCCATCACCTATACCCTGTATCTTATGAATTCCAGCACTATGTCCTTTAAGAGCAGATACTCCTTTTGGCTCAACAGCTATAACCATGCAATCAGGATTTTTTTCTTTTAAATATCTTCCTATTCCCTGTAAAGTTCCTCCACTTCCAAGCCCTGATACAAATACATCCACATCTTCACTCATATCTTCAAATATTTCAACTGCCGTTGTATTATAATGTATCAACGGATTGTTGATATTGCTAAATTGATTTAAAGTGAATATATTATCACTTAAGTTTATCTGTCTTTTAACTTCTTTCAGAGTCCCTTCCACACTTTCCTCCTTAGGTGTTAATATAAGCTCAGCTCCAAGCCCCTTTATAATTTTCTTTCTCTCTTCACTCATATTCTCAGGCATAACAATTTTCACATTATATCCCATTTGGACTCCAACCAAAGCTATACCTATACCTGTATTTCCTGATGTAGGCTCTATTATAGTCATACCTTTTTTTAATACGCCATCTCTTTCAGCTTGTTCTATCATAAATTTGCCTATCCTATCCTTTATACTTCCTCCAGGATTTAAAAACTCAGCTTTAGCGTATATATTACTTTTAGTTAATTTACTTAAATTTATAAGTGGTGTGTTTCCTATTGCATCTATAATATTGTTCAATCTCATACTATTCCCTCCCCCAAATTATAATAACATTATATATATTTATTCGAATTAGGTTACACTCACTTCATCACAACTCCTTCCCTTTTTATCATTTTGATATTCACTATTCTATCATTATCATTTTGATATCGCAAGAGTTATTTTCAATTTTTTACCAATAATAATTGTAGTTATAGTTCTTTAATCGATATTATTCAAAAATTTAAAATTATATAATTTCTTATATATGAAAAACGGCGACTAATATCTATTAGTCACCGTTTTTTATCCAAATTCATTTGTTAATCACATAAATTGTAAAATTCTTGTGATACATTCTTGAATTCATCATCATTTTCTATTTGAGCAAGTTCAGGTCCTTCTTCAGTTTCCTTGTATTTATATATGTATACATCTTCTGAATTTTCAGGTAGTAAAGATATGTATTCATTACCTTTCACTTCGAATATAGTCAGTACCTTACAAGCTATTTCTTCTTCATCATCTAATGTTAAATATATCACCTGAGCTTCTTCATTCTCCTCATACTCATGCACTTCGTGTTCATGTCCTCCACATCCACACTCATGATTTTCTTCATGCTCGTGTCCGTGTCCTCCGCAACCACAACCACAACCTTGCTTCTTCTCATTACTCATATTAATCCACCCTCTATTCTATATATTTTTACTATTATAGTATCTCACATTTGATTATGATTATCAAGTGAAAATTTAATCTATATTTTTTTTATGACTTTATTCACCAAATATTCTTTCGTATTAAGTTCTGGATGTTCCAATATTAACTCATTTAAATCATTTAAGATTTTGCCTATTTTTTTTCCAGGTTTTATTCCAAGTTTAATTATATCATTTCCATTAATAGATAAATCATTTACAGATAAAGGCTCGTTATTATCTATAATTTCTTCAATATTATCTTTGAGTTCTAAAATCGACCCTATATCATCAGCATTAGTGCTGGATTTTCTATCCGCTATTTTTAAGTCTATAAGATCAAATATATTGTCTATTTTCGACCTATTTATAAGTTTTTTTATAGATTTTTTATTTTCAAGATTTGGCATATTCATATGTTCTTTAATAAGTATACATACATCTTCTATAGTATTATTATCAAATTTAAGCCTTTTTAATATTCTTTCAGTGAGTCTCTCACCTTTTATATTGTGTCCATAAAAATGACCTACACCTTTTTCATCTATACTAAAGCATATCGGCTTTGCAACATCGTGAAATAAAGCAGCAAGTCTAGTTTTTATATTACAAGGCGTATAATCCACAACAGACATAATATGATCGAATACATCTTTATCATGATAAAAATTTTTTTGATCAAATCCAACGCATTTATCAAGTTCTGGAAGAATATATTTTAGCAAGTTTAATTCTTTAAGCATATTAAATCCCAATGAAGGTTTATGAGTAAGTAGTATTTTGCATAGTTCTTCCCTTATTCTCTCATGACTAATATTTAAAAGTAAATTTCCTTTATCAGACATAGCATGCTTGGTAGCTTCATCTAATTTAAAGTTTAATCTAGTTGCAAATCTTATTCCTCTTAATATTCTAAGCGCATCTTCTTCAAATCTATTCAAAGGATCTCCAACACATTTTACAATTTCTTTTTTTAAGTCTTGCTGCCCAAAAAACGGATCACATAAACCATATTTGTGATTGTATGCCATTGCATTAATTGTAAAATCACGCCTTGATAAATCTGCTTCTATTTTATCAGTAAATTGAACACTCTCCGGACTTCTATTATTTCGATACTCTCCATCTATTCTATAAGTTGTAATTTCATATTGATTATCCTTTATAATAGCTGTTACAGTTCCATGCTTAAGTCCCGTTGGAATAACTTTTATATCATTCTCCTGTAGTATACTCATAAGTTTTTCAGGAAGACAACTTGTAGTGATATCCCAATCCTTAGGAGTGCCCTTTAATAGAGTGTCTCTAACACAGCCACCTACTACAAATCCCTCATAATTATTTTGATTTACTATGCCTAATATTTTCTCAACTTCAACCGGTATATCTATATTCATAATCCTCACCTTTCTTATCTACTTATACCAGTTTAATACAAAACCTACACTTCTTCAAATGCCATTTTAGGATGATTACAAGTTGGGCACTTCCAATCATCTAGTAAGTCTTCAAAACTAGTATTCTTTTCTATATCATGTGTCCAATCTCCTTTTTCAGGCTTATACACGTATCCACATACACTACATTTATAATTTTTCATAATCATCCCTCCTAATTTTATTTTTACCCAATTATTATTTCTCAAATCATCTTATATACTACATATAAACTATTCTATTATATAAATCTTCGTAAAATCCTTTTTTATTATTCCTTCTAGTTTACCTTAATTGCAAAATCTAAGTTTAAATTAGTTTACCCAAAAAAAGCTTAACAATAAATTTAATTTATCATTAAGCTTTTTTAAAATTTTTCTATCAAATTTTTCTCAATCCATCCATATTCACCATTTAATCTAGCAAGTGCATAACTTCCATATATATTTACAACATCTATTACTTGACCCCTATAAGCAGTTAGATAATACTCTTGATAATCTTGATTGCAGTAATATCCTTCATGCCCCAACTCTATTATTTCATTCTTTATATTTATAAGATCTCCTGTATCTAATCTTTTACACAATGAAAATTCTTTTTTTCTTTCTATAATCTCAATTCTATTGTTAGGCCATCCTATTTTTTTTGGAATTTCATTGCTTCCAAGCGAATCCTCTTTTACTATATATTTCTCAAATTCATCAGTACTTTCATTATAAATATTGTATTTATCATTTATTTTTTCAATTATAAGTGCATTGATTTGAGCAATTTTTTTTACATTGTATCCCCCATCAATACATATAATATTCTTATTAGTATCTATTATAGAATCGCAGTTAATAGTATAATCCTTGTAATTCGATGCTGGCCAATGTCCTACAACTACAGTTTTACCGCTCTTATTATTTTTTTTATAAAATTGTTCACAATATAAAAATATCTTAATGCCCGATTCTTTCCAATCTCCATTATCACTTATACCTGCATGAACAAATATAAAGTCTTCAAGTTCTAACACAAGAGGTAGTGATCCTAAAAACTCTATATCCTCCTTGTAGTTTTGAATAAATATATTTTGTAAATCTTTTCCATCAACTTTGTCAATACTTACATTTAATTCTTCAATCCACTCATCAAATATACTTTTATGAGCCTTATATTTTATATATCTAATTAATTTTTGAGAATTATCTTTTTGTAAAATCAATCTTGCTATAAATAATTCACAATTCCCAGCTAATACTATAACATTATCTTTTTGAGATAATTCTTTTATATACAAAAGAGTTTCTTTATTAAATTTACCCTTTTCAATAAAATCACCTATTATAACCAGATAATCACTAAGTTTAAACTCTACTTTTTCAATCAATTTTTTTAACAAATCCAAACCACCATGAATATCACTTACACATATTAGCCTAACGATTTTCTCTTCATTTAAGCTAATTATTCTACTGTTCAACGGCATATTATTCTCCTTAATCTATAAATTTTAATTCCTTAACCATCAATTCTTCACCTATAACAGAGTTTTGGAAAATATTTTTGGCTACATCTAAAAACTCATATGGATTTTGAAGAGCTGGACTAAAATGAGTAAGCCACAATTCTTCAACCCCTGCCTCTTTCGAAAGATTTGCCGCTTCTGAAAACAGCATATGATTTGTATTTTCTACTTTTTCAGCATAAGTATCATCACCATACATACCTTCACAAATAAATAAATCCGAACCTTTTATAAAATCCACAATTTCAGGAAGAGGCCTTGTATCAGTACAATAAGAAATTTTAAGTCCCTTTCTTATATCTGAAAGTACCATATCAGGAGTATATATAATTCCATTATCCTCTATCATATCTTCTTTTTGAAGCTTATTCCAGTATTTCATAGGAATATTTTGACTTTCAGCCTTATTTTTATCAAATTTTCTTCTTCTCATAACCTCAACACTATACATCATACAATCGACACTATGCTTTACAGGCAGTGAATTTATTACAAAATCCTTATGTATATATTCAACTAATTTATCAGAAGTCTCAATAAGCTTTATATCATATGGAAGTTCAGGAGTTATAACTAAAAGACCCTCAACCACATTCTTTAACCCTTGAGGTCCAATTAATATAAGTTCCTCTTTTCTACCTGAATTCCCTATTGTACTTAAAAGCCCAGGAAGACCCGCTATATGATCTGCATGATAATGGGTAAAACAAATCACATCTATATTTTTCAAACCCCACTTTAACTTTTTCAAAAGAATCTGAGTTCCTTCTCCACAATCTACAAGCACCATACTTCCATTACAACTTGCAATCATAGATGTAAGAAATCTATTGTAAAATGGCATAACACCACCAGGAGCTAACAAGCAGACATTCAGCATTTAATCACATCCTCCATTTTTTTCGAAAGCTAAAAATAAGAACTCTACAGCTTCGTATTAGTTCACCCAAAGGGCACACGTAACTAAAAATTCAGTTGAAATAAAAACTCCTTCTGAATTAAGTTTCACTTTATACTATATAGTTTTCCCATTTATATTATAACATATAAAAAAACTCGCTTTATGCAATCGCGTAGTTCATGTCCCCAAAATCCCCAACACTCTCCGTTGCTTAAAGTAGTTATAAATTTAGTGATTTAATCAATGTTATCCATAAATTGAAAATTTTATAATTTCATAGCAATTAAAAAAGCACTTATTTTGTAGTTACTACAAAATGAGTGCTTTTCTTATTAAGCGTTAGCTTTATTCATATTTCCAACTCTACCTATATGTGTTGCTAAATCTATAACCCTATTAGAATATCCCCACTCATTATCATACCATGATACAATCTTTAACATATTATCTCCAATCATCATAGTAGATAATCCATCAACTATAGATGATCTATAATCTTTCTTATAGTCAATTGATACTAACGGTTTGTCACTATATCCTAATATTCCTTTAAATTCACCTTCAGAAGCTTCTTTTAATTTACTATTAACCATTTCAACCGTAACCTCTTTTTCAAGTTCAATAACTAAGTCTACAACTGAGACTACAGGCACTGGTACTCTCATAGCCATTCCATTTAATTTTCCACTTAACTCTGGTATAACTTTGCTTATTGCTTTAGCAGCTCCTGTAGAAGTAGGTATAATAGATTCCGCTGCCGCTCTAGCTCTTCTTAAATCCTTATGAGGAAGATCAAGTATTTTTTGGTCATTAGTATAAGAATGTACAGTAGTCATAAGTCCTTTTACTATCTTAAACTCATCATTAATAACCTTAGCAACAGGTCCTAAACAATTTGTAGTACAAGATGCATTAGATATAATATGATGTTTCTCTGGATTATAATCATTATGATTAACACCCATAACTATAGTTATATCTTCATCTACTCCAGGAGCAGAAATTATAACCTTTTTTGCTCCTGCTTTTATATGCTTATTACATGCTTCTCTCTTTGTGAATAGTCCAGTTGATTCTATAACAATATCAACTCCCAATTGTTTCCAAGGAATTTGTTCTGGATCTCTGTGTGCTGTAAATTTAATTTCTCTATCACCTATTATGATTGAATCATTAGTAGCTGTAACTTCTTCATCTAAAATTCCATATAAAGAATCATATTTAAATATATGTGCATGTTTTTCAGGTCCACTAGTACTATTTATAGCAACTATCTCTATGTCAGATTTTCTTTCTAGCCATGCCTTTAAAACATTCTTTCCTATTCTTCCAAATCCATTAATCCCCACTTTAATACTCATTGTAAAATCCTCCCATTTATGTAGTAGTTAACAATATATATTTTTTAGGATAACACATTGTTCTGATATGAGCTTAATTAGTGTGTGTCTTTAATTTATATGTGTTATACTTTTTACAGTTTAACATATTTTTCTTATTTTGTATATATATAAATATATTTTTCATATTAAAAATTTATATTTTCCGTAACATTTGTTCTCTAATCAACTAAAAACATAGTGTATAATATACCTATAACGACATCATATTAAAGGAGGATTTAAAAATGAAAAGACAAATAATTGAAATAAATCAAGAAAAATGTATAGGATGCGGATTATGCGCAAATGCATGTCACCAAGGAGCTATACAAATTATAGATGGCAAAGCAAAGTTAATGAGTGATTCTTACTGCGATGGACTAGGAATGTGTTTACCAACTTGTCCCGTTGATGCAATAAAATTAACAGAAAAAGAAACTGTAAAATTCGATCAATCTAGAAAAGGATATGCTACTAATAAGAAAAAAACATCTGGAGGATGCCCTGGATCGGCAAGTAAAATAGTAAAAAACACTACTCAATCTCAATTAAATCAATGGCCTGTACAATTAAAGCTTGTAAGTCCTTCAGCTGATTTTTGGGATAATGCAAATATATTAATAGCAGCAGATTGCTGTGCATATTCTTACTCAAACTTTCACAATGATTTTATGAAGAATAAAATTACAGTTATAGGCTGTCCAAAGCTTGATGACAACCAATATTATATAGATAAACTTACAGAGATATTTAAAACAAAAAATATAAACAGTATAACAGTTACAAGAATGTCAGTACCTTGCTGCGGAGGATTAGTTCGTGCAGTAAAAGAAGCTATCTTAAATTCTAACACAAAAGCTTTATACAATGAATTTATAATATCTACAGATGGAAATATTACACAATAAGAAAAAGTACTAGCGAAATCGCTAGTACTTTTTCTTATTATATTTCAATTATTTTATTCATATTTATATTTTTTTCGTTTTTTTCTTTTGCACTCATAGCCTTCAATTCTTTAATCAAAAATACTAATGTAATTAACGAAGATAAAAAATCTGATATAGGATATGCTATCCACACTCCCTTAAGTCCAAATAACTTAGGTAAAATTATAAGCATTGGTATCAATATAATTACCTGTCTTGAAAGACTAAGTATAATCGAAATCTTAGCCTTGCCTATTGCTTGGAAAAAGTTTGATACAACTATTTGAAATCCTATAACAGGAATCATACATAAAAATATCTGAAGTCCACGAGTACCTATCATAAGTATATTTTCATCATCACTAAATATAGATATCATAAAACTTGGAAAAACTTCTACAAATACAAATCCTATTATGCAAAGTGTAGATGCTGAACATATTGCAAGCATCAAACATTTCTTTACCCTATCTATTTTAACAGCTCCATAATTATATCCTAATATAGGCTGAGCACCTTGAGTTATGCCAAATACGGGCATCAAAAATATCATTGTAATACTTATAAGTATACTCATAGCACCTATAGCATAATCTCCACCATTTGCTTTTAATGTATTGTTCGCAAGCACATTTACAACACTTGCTGCAATTTGTATTAAAAACGGAGACATTCCGATTGCAAATATCCCTTTAACTATATTAATATCTAGTTTCATATTTTTAACTTTCAGCTTCATAGAAGAACTATTTCCAATCATAAAGTATCTAAGTACCCATATAGTATTTAAAGTCTGACCTATAACAGTAGCTATTGCAGCCCCTTTTATTCCCATATCCATCTTCATTATGAATACATAATCAAGTATTATATTAGTTATAGCTCCTATTAAATTTGTAATCATAGCAGTCTTTGGACTTCCATCAGAACGAATAGATGCATTAAGACCAAATCCAACTGCATTAAAAACAGCCCCCACAAGTATTATAATTATATAGTCTTTAGCATAACCAAAAGTTATCTCACTTGCTCCAAAGATTCTAAGTAGTGGATCTAAAAAGCCAATACCAACAACAGTAACTAAAATAGAAATAATACTTAAAAGCACAAATGTATTTCCAAGTATTTTCTCAGCTTCATCATGCTTTCCTTCTCCAAGTCTAATAGATATTAAAGCTGCACCCCCAATACCTGCAAGCATTCCAAATGCCATTATTATTGTACTAAACGGCAGAGTCAATCCTACTGCTGATATCGCAATAGCCCCTACTCCTTTTCCTATAAATATCCTATCTACAATATTGTATAATACGTTAATTAACATACCTATAATTGCTGGAACTGAAAATTCCATAAGTAGTTTGCCAACATTTTCACTTCCAAGTCTTTTCTGTTTTTTCATAAACACACCTCCTATTTAGTTGTACGAACATTTTTTCATAATAGGTATTATATATAAGACTAGTTGCTTTTGCAACTATTTAACAAAAAAACTATACTCAACATTATATGAGTATAGCCTTAAACATTTCACCCTATATATTTAATACAGATCGTAATGATAAAGATACGCTAATTACCCCTCCACTTTTGTATGGAATATGTAAAAATTTATACATTTCATCATCATGAGCTCTTTTTCTAATAGGAGTTGATTCATATCCTTCCTTCAATTTTGAGGCCTTATACGATACTGGATCTATCTCAAAAGAATCAAGTCCTATTCCATCTTTATCAGAACACTGCTTTATTATTCCTGAGGAATCCACTACGTATATATCATCTACATTAAGCTTGTTAGCAAGCTTCTTAATATCTAAATCTTCAGATTTATCAAGATGTTTTTTAATATCTAAAGCCTTATTATACATATATACGTCCATTGTATTTTGAGCAAGATTTTGTTGAAGATTATTTGCACAATCTTTTAAAGAATTTATATTATTAACTATTAATCCAAATGAATTATTCATTTCCTCTACAATAGCATTAAACTGTTGGCTTTCAGATGCATTTTCCTCAGATATACCCTGAATAGTTTCAACAGACTCTATAACTTTTCCAGTGTACAGACCGATTTCTTCCATACTTTTATGGATTGTCTTTATTTGATCCTTTGTTTTAACTGTACTATTAGATATTTGCTCGAAGGACTGCTCAGCTTTTTGAGCTACGATTATACCTTCATCTATCTTATTTATTCCATATGACATTTCTTGTGTTAATTCAGACATTCTATGTCTTATATCTTCAATAACATCACTTATTTTCTCCGAAGCATCCTGTGATTGATTTGATAGTTTTCCAATTTCAGTAGCTACAACAGCAAAACCCTTTCCATATTCCCCGGCTCTTGCTGCTTCTATAGATGAGTTTAGTGCAAGTAGATTTGTGTGCTCTGTAATTCCTTTTATTATATCTGAAAACTTTTCTATTTCAGAAAAACTCTCTATAAAATTATTTAGGTTATTGTTATACTCGACCATAATATTTCTTAAAGCATCTATCGATTGTTTTGTTTTTATAATATTTTCATTTCCTTCTTCAGTAAGTTTTACAGATGTATCCGTTTGTTCCCCTATATTTTTAAGTTCACCTCTTATTCCATCTATATTGCTTCCAACACCCTCTATATTACTAAAAATACTGTTTATAGATTCCATTTGAGTTAAAGAACCCGACGCTATTTCTTCACTTGTATTTGCTACACTTTCTGTTGATTCTTGCATGTTTCTAACTTCATCTGCAACTTTATCAGATTCAAGTGCAAGTTTTACTGATAATTTAAGTCCTGATTTAGAAATTTCTTTAGTACTATTAAAAAATTTTTGAAAAGATGATGTGATTTCTTCATTATAATAATCATCTAATTTATAATCATAGCGACCTTCATTAATTATATCTACCATATTTTTGATTTTTTCTATTCTCTCTTTATAAATTAGGTTAAATATTGTATATGAATACAATAAAGTAAATATAATATTTACACTTACTCCAAATAAAAAGTTATTTTTGTTAAAAATTGTTGTGTTGATTATCAAAATAATAATTAAATAAGTTAGCGAAATAATACTTATCATTAGTCTTTTCCTCATTTTAGGCCCCCTTTATTTCACCTTACGTTTTATAAATAATTATATCAATTTTTGTTGTAGCTTTCAAACAAATTAATGTTAATTTTTTATTTCTAATTCGTAATTATACACAAAAAACGTAGCTACCTAGATTTCGTACAAACGAAATCCGGGTTATTTTTTTAGGGTCTGTGGGTTATTAAAAACTATCTATACAAATACCGCGAATACAACGATATTTTGAATATAACTAAGATTTTATCTTATTAATATTCC